>JACDDS010000009.1 GCA_013816805.1 Chitinophagales bacterium
GCTGCAATCAGGTTACAGAATTATCAACAATTTTGTATTTAATTAACAAAAGAAAAAGTAGCAAAAAGAAAAATAATAATTGCAAAGTGATTGAAAATATCACTTTGCAAATCTAAAGGTTGGTCTTTGAAAAGCGATGTGTGTTTGGAAGACCAACAACTGAAGTGTAAGTGGTTACTTGCTGTTGGTCTGGCTCGTCTTCAATCTTCGTGCAAAGACCAATAGCGGCGAAAAACTTCCGCTGTTTACTTGAGCTTTTCGATGCGCTGCCAAGGAAGCGATCTTTTTATTAGCAATCTTCATGAGTTGTTGAGTTACAGCCTGCAAGCCCGCTTTTCCTTTTTCTCCTTTCAAAAGATTTCCCTTCTTTGCATGAGATACAGAGTATGAAAGGAAGACGAGTAATAAAATTCACTTCTGATCGTGTTAATCCTCGAATTCTGAGAAGCGCGGTTCAGACATTTACTCAAAGTACCTTTGCATTCAACTCTGAAACAAGTTCTCCAACTCCCTACGCAAAGCTGCGAATGGATTCGAAAGCCACCGCAGTAATTAAATACCTTTGAAATTGCATGATCATTCATTTGATTGATGGAACCTACGAGCTATTCAGGCACTTTTATGGTCAGCGTCGTTTTAACAAGGGTAAAGACAAGCAATTCGGTGCGCTGTCGGGTGTATTGAATGGAGTGTTGCAGATGTTCGAGGATGGCGCAACACATGCAGGTGTGGCCACCGATCACGTAATCGAATCATTTCGTAATAAACTTTGGCCTGGCTATAAAACCGGTGAAGGAATTGAGCCCGTTTTGTTGAATCAATTCCATCCATTGGAAGAAGCTCTATCGTCGATGGGTGTTGAAGTATGGCCAATGACAGAACTGGAGGCCGATGATGCGCTGGCATCAGCCGCGAACCTAACGGCCTCCGATCCGCGCGTTCAGAAAGTTTGCATCTGGACTCCTGACAAGGACCTTGCACAATGCGTTGACGATGATCAAGTGGTGCTGATGGATCGAAGGGCAAATAAGATCCTGAATGCAGATGCAGTACGCAAAAAATTCGGGGTGAGCCCCAAGCTGATTCCAGACCTACTCGCCCTCATCGGCGATACTGCGGATGGTTATCCGGGTATCCCCGGAATTGGAAAGATTGGCGCAGCCAGATTGCTGAACCAATATGGTCCTATCGAAGCTTTTCCTGCGGACATATTGGGGATACAAAGTAAAAAAGCTTTGCTCTTCAAGCAACTCGCTACCTTGAGAACCGATGCCGCGCTGTTTAGCGACCTTGATCAGCTGCAATGGCATGGCCCTAAATCATCTTTTGCCGCACTCGCGACCAGGCTTGGGGAACACCGCTTACTCAATCGGGCTATTGCTGTCGCTGAAAAAGTGAACTGGTAATTCACTTCTCACCCAAAATACCTCTGCATCAAACTCCCAAACAAATTCTCCAACTCCCGCTCACTCTCGCGCTGTTTTGTGCGCAACTTTTCTACCTGCTCTACCAGCGTTGCAAATTTTTGTTGCTCGGTGAGTGGAGGAAGAATAATTTTGAAACTCTTGATCTGTTCAAATGTAAATGCCTGTCTTGTTGCTCCAGAATTTTGTGAGAGGATTGAACTTTGGAACGTCGGTATGCTGATTTGAAAAGATAAAAATACAGGGAGGATTTTATTTTTCTTGACTCTGATAATGCAAACATGTTGGTTCACATTAGCCGAATCATCTATCCCTTCAAAAAATGAAACGCGGCCAATTGATGCACCAGTAATATTCAGTAAAACATCTTCTTTCTTTAGCCAAGTTCTTTTCATGTTGCTGTGAATCTCATCAGAAATGAATGCGACATTTGAATAATCAAATCTGTTCATCAATACGTTTTGACTCCTTATGAAAGTAATTCCCGAGTCTTTATAAACTGCGGCACCACCTAAAGGAGTTGAGCCACTCGATACTTTTGTAGAAATATCTCCAACCTCTTCTACTTCCCATTCCTTCTCATTCTTCACCGGATCACCAAACATTTCAAGAAAAGCAGATTGAAGAAATTGCTCAGTGAGTTGGTTTGCTAGTTTGCGTTTTTGGCGTGCTGAATCGGTTTGCTCTAAGATGAAGGCGATTTTTTGCTGTTCTGAAATTGGAAGAATAGGAATTGGTTGCTTTGCAAAATCCCTCATATTGAGATTTCTAAGGCCTGATGTTGTATTTGAAATCTTTTGTAAGAAATCTTTTGCCCTGGGAGAATTCAAATAGTAAAATAAGATCTCTGGAAGAATAATCTTCTTGTTTGCTCTCAATCTTTGAGTAAAATTTGAAAACAAAAAAGTCTTTCCATTAGGATTCATAAACAAGCAGCTCTTTCCAATAAGCTGAGGACTTCCGCTTGATTTCGTAATCAATATATCTCCATTATCAAGTGTGTATTCATTAACTTTCTTCGGAGATATTTTTCGGAAAGCAATGTCATCAAGAGTCAACCTTCCATCTTGGATATTTGATGAACGCAAAATGGGATAATCATTTTCATCTCCATTGTCTCCCCAAGTTCCCGATTGATTCAGTAGTAAAACTTCTGAAAGCTCTTTCTCTTTAAATCTGTTGAATTGCATTCTGAAATCTCTTTATTTAAATTCCCATTTTTCTCTTACAAACAATTCCGGTAACCTTACACAAACAATTTTCATTTTTCGTGCAATTGTTGGCAGCATGCGGTGCGGGAGTTCTTGTTGAATGATAATGAGCTTGCGATGGTGCGCACAAGCTATTACAAAGGGATCGGCAGCAGGGCGCATTCCTGTGGGATCAATCCATCCTTCGTTATTATCCATCAATTCGCGAATCATCTGCAACTCTTCAGGAGAGTGTTCAATAAACATTTTCTTGTGCTTTTCAACCCAATCAAGAAGCCAATCACTTCCACGCATAATTTCGTTGTATACTTCACGAACTGAAATAATTTCAAATTTTTCGCACGCTGTATTGAGCCGATTCCAAACACCACCAAACACTTCAGGAGGATAATCCTTTTTTAAATCAATAAGAGCGCTACTGTCAAGCACATATCTCCAAGGCGATTCAAAAAGGTCGTCCATGCTAAGCTTGAATCCGTTGGATTATTTTCGGTAGGTGATCAAGCTTCACATCCAGGTAATCAGCAATCTCACTATAAGTAAGAATTCCTTTTTCTACTCCACTCATTACATCGTTAATAAACTTCTTTCCCTTCTCTCGATAAACTGTATCTGCAGGTGAGATGATAACCTTTCTGCCTTCCTCTTTTACCTTTTTTAACAGGGCTTGTTTGCGACCAAATAGTTCTGCATTCCATTTTCCTTTCTTGCTGAAATAAAAACTCTTGGTAGCTAATCGCAGATCAACCAACTTGCGAAGAATAACTTCCTTACTCACCTTATATTTTCTTGCAAATTTTTCAAGGTCTTCTTCGCTCCATTCCTTCTGAGATTGTATATTAAAATTGATATCATGTTTAAACACTTCTTCAGGAATCAAGAAAGAAGCAGCAAACTGGTTACAGAAATCCTCAATGTCTTTATATCTCCCACTCAGATTTTTCGATTCTTTATCTCGAAATATTCCACCACTGTTAAAAAGAATGTGACACACTTCATGAAACAAGCTGAAAATGCGACCATTCTTTGCATCTTTTAAATTAAGAATGACTAGGGGAAAATCATCAGTAAGCGAAAAAGCCCGGGCTTCTTCAAAAGGCATATCTAATTGAAAAACATAAATGCCCAAGCCCTCAACCATTTCTCTAAAATTGTTGAATGCATAATCCACTTTCCATTTACTTTGTTCCTCGATTGTTAAACCGATAAAATTTCTAAACCGTGCGGCTGCACTTACGGGGTTATCGCGAAGTGTAACATTGAAATTCAGATAAGGTGGTCGCTCCTTTTCATCTTTATGCAAATCACGAACAAGGTTTTGGAGATGCCTTGCTTTGCGAATCACCAACTTCAATTCAGAGGAAAGGTTTTTTATTTCTCTGCTACTTAGGTTTCTAAAATCCTGATCAATCGGTTTCTCTTTCGGGGGCCTAGATAAAAATAAAATGGCCAGTGGTCTCTTATAAGCTTTATAAGCAAGATTCTCTAACTGCACATATGAAGGTGTTTCAATTCCTTTTTCCCAACGTTTCACTTTCACTTCATCAACTCCAATACTGCGAGCACAATCTTCAACTGAAAGACCTGCTGAATTACGTGCCCAAAACAAAACTTCAGGAGCAATTTTTAAAGGAAGTGCTTTTGACATCGCCGCAAAGTTCTTAATTGAAGTTGAATGATTGTAATGTGGTCAAAGAAGAAAATCTAAGTAACAATAATTTTGAAAACTGCATGGGAATTATTTCGTCTTCTCTTTTATCTGCTTCACTGCATACAGTATTTCTTCTTCCATCACCATAATACGATCCATCAACACATCCGGTTGCTCATATTTCATGGGTTTATGCTCAACAGGTTTGTAGCGAGAAATACTGAGGTCATATTTGTTCTTGCGTATCTCATCAGCATCAACAATCACCAAGCGCTTGTCATCCCGAACTTGTTTCGGGATCTCCTTCGATTTAGTAGATGCTGAAACAAGTTCAGCATACCGCGAGACGATTGAAGGAATATCATTGGCTTCCGTCTTCTGCCGTTTATCGTCGAGTGAGAAACCATCGGCTTGCAT
Source organism: Chitinophagales bacterium (assembly GCA_013816805.1). Classification (NCBI taxonomy): domain Bacteria; kingdom Pseudomonadati; phylum Bacteroidota; class Chitinophagia; order Chitinophagales; species Chitinophagales bacterium. Next base: position 4,704 of record JACDDS010000009.1, read on the forward strand.
GTCGTAAAACCAAACGGTGTCTGTTACGCCTCCTTTGGTGAAGAGCAGCACTGCCGTGCTCACGCCTGCATACGGTTTGAACACACCGCTCGGCATGGAGATGATTCCATCGAGGCGACATTTGTCCATCAGAATTTTACGCGCATCTACGTGCGCATTGCTGGAGCCGAAGAGCACACCATCGGGAACAATCACGGCAGCTCTTCCGCCGGTGACGAGTAAATCATAAATCAATTCCACATACAGCAACTCTGTTTTCTTCGTCTTCACATTGAAGCGCGTGTTCACATCGCTGGCATCAATGCTTCCTTTGAACGGAGGATTGGCAAGGACCACATCATACAATCCTTTTTCATTAAATTGCTTGCTCAGCGTATCGGTATAGCGGAAATTCGGATTGTCCACGCCGTGCAACATCAGGTTCATCGCTCCCATGCGCACCATCGTGGTATCAAAATCATAGCCGCTGATGGCATGACTCTTCAGAAACTCATGCAGTTTTTTATTCGCAATCTTGTCGCCAATAAGGTTGTGCGCTTTGCCTTCTTCATCGTAGGTGAGCACATCAGCGCTCGTATTCATTTCGAGGATGCGTTCATAGGCAGACACTAAGAAACCGGCTGTGCCCGCCGCAGGATCGCAAATGCGTTCTCCTATTTTCGGGTCAATCAGTTTCACCATCATGCGGATGATGTGACGCGGTGTGCGGAACTGTCCGTTCTTGCCTGCGGTGGTGAGCTGCATGAGCAGGTATTCGTACAGGTCGCCCTGCACATCAATGTTCTGCTCGCTGATGTGCATGTCGTCAATGATCTTCACGGCTTCCTGCAACAGCGAAGCGCGCGGAATCACAAACACTGCATCCTGCATGTGCTGGGTGAATGAACTGGTTTCACTGCCGAGGTTGCGTAGAAAATCAAACACCACATCGCGCACATGCCTCAGCATTTCTTCGCCGGGCAATTGACTCCAGTAACTCCAACGGCATTTCGCCCCTAAATCCCCTGAAGGGGACTTTCCATTCTGTATCTTAAAAACACTATTGAACGGAGTGCTCCTCCGCTTCGCACTCGCTGCATTTGCATTGTCTCTGTCTTCGAGGCGCTTGAGGAAAATCAGGTAGCTCATCTGCTCAATCGCCGTAAGCGGATTGCTGATGCCTCCGCTCCAGAATTTATCCCAGAGTGAATCTACTTGTGAGCGGAGTTGTGGGGAGGTGAGCATGAGTGATTTTATGTTCGGGAAAATAAAAACTGTAATGACTCACAGAATTTTACTGAGTGACTGTAGTTAATCAAGAAATGTCAAACTGTTGGCTTGTCTTTTTTCTGTGTTGATGTTGCATCAATTCTTCTTTGCTTACTCATAGGAATTTCAAGGAAGGATAGGATGCGTTGTTTGTTTTCTACGCTTGTCGGGAAAAGATAAAGGTAGTTTATAACCATGCGTTTCATTATCTGTAATGGCAATGGATATTTTGTAAAATCATCTTTCAAGTTTCTCATTTCGGAATTTGGAAAACTTTTGAAGTAGTCTAACTTGATCGAGAAGTCAATCAATTTTGCTGAATTGTAATTATTCTTATGCAAGACTTCTTCATAACTGTTTTCAAGGTTTTGTGTTCCCAAAGAATCGGAAACCTTTTTGATAAAGTTGTAAGAGATTTGATTGCAGATGCCGAATAAAATTTTCCGGGAAACACCTTCAATTTTGTCCTTGTCGTGAATATGTTTTTCGTCAATGAGGTTCACGATTTGATTAACAAAAAAGTCGGTATTATTCTCAATGACAGTGAAAAAAATATTGAGTGTTCGCAACCCAACTAAGTATGCTTCTTCAACTAAGTCAATGATGACGGGGTTCGTCATTTTTCCGTAATTATTTTTCAGAATTTGTCCCAAGACTTCGATTGTTTTGAAGGCTGAATTGAGTTGCGACACAATATCAAGTTCAGAAATGTCCTCATCTAAATCTGCAACTTGAGAGAGGTCTTTCTGAATTTCCTTTAGTTCCTCTTTGTCTTGTTCATCATTTTGTTTGTTTACTTCCTCTCTGTGTTCTTCAATGGATTGGGATTCAAATACCAGTTGCGGAAGTTTGTCTGCAAGTTTATTGATTGCCTGTGTATCGTCTTGCAGTTTACAAGGTGAAAGCTCATGGAATAATTCCTTGGCATTTTTCAAAATCTCGGTGAGCAAAAATTTGTCTTTAGAGTGGTGTGTCAAGAACAACAAAACATTTGCAAACTCTGTTCTGTAAATTCTTTTGCAAAGGGCTGAAATAGTTTTTCTAGTTTCTTCTACGTCAATACTGTCAGCTAGATGTTTTGAAACAAAGAAGTAATAAATGTAGAGGTATTTGAATTCATACACGTCTACATACACTTCCATAATGTTTGCCGTGCACAAGTTCCTGAGAATCTCGTCAAGGTTTGGAGTGATAGTAAATAATTTTCTGTATTCAACATCAAATTTTTTCAGTTCAGCATAATCAATTGAACGAATTTTATTTTTAAAAAACCAATAGGATAACTCACTCAGATAGTTGTTGTAGCTTGTGATTTCATCCTGACTCTTTAATGAATTGCCAAATGCCTTTGAAATTAAGAATTGATAGTAATGTCCGAATGTGCTTGCAGTAAGGTCAGCAGGATTTCCTAATTCTATCGCCTGTAGAATTGTCAATAGAAAAATCGGGTAATTAGGAACAAGATTTTTTCCGGTTACAGTCCTGATAATTATTTCTGCCTGATTCAGTTTGTTTATCCGTTCTTCATCCGTAATTGTTTCCAGTAATCCAAGTGTAATCCATTTGTTTATGAGCTTACTTTTTAGAACATGACTGAATTCACGGATTTCATAAACTCCGAAAGATGAAAACAAATCTTCATTAACTGCTTCATCAGTTATTATGTCCTCAATGGACATAAGTTCATTTCCGGAAATAATAAGGTTTGGAAAATTCTTTATTAAGTTTGAAAGCAATCTTCCTTTGTATTTTGCATTGATGTTTACTTTATCAAAGTCGTCAATGATGATGACAAGTTTTGTTCTATCAAGTTGAACGAAATCTTCTTTCTCAGTAGTAGTATACTGATTGAAAAAATGTTGAAGTGCGATTTTATTAAAGTCGTTAATGATTGTTGTTTTCAATCGGTGCCCGTCAATCAGAACAGGAACAAAACCCTTGGAGTGTAAATGAGAAAAAGTAACTTTCAGTAAAGAAGATTTCCCGATGTTTTCAGCCCCGCTTAAAAGCAAGCGAATATCCTTGCTCAAAGATTTGATTAAGGTTTCAGAATCAATGGTAGTGACTGTAACTTCTTTTTCACTGTCGGCTGTATAGTCAATTACTTCAAGTCGTGGGAACGTGAAAATGTCAGAAAGCTTTATTTGAACTCTTGGGTGTGCGAAGTTTGCACCCGCATCATTTAGGGTAACAAAAAATTCTTTTTTCAACTCGTAAGTGTTTTTGATTTTTAAAACACCTCTTTCGTATGAAGTCCATGCATCAGAAGATTCGTTAGCGTATTTATCTCCGTGCCATTTGTAATTGCTAATTTGAAATTTGTTTGTCTTTAAGTCAAAGTTCACAAGATTGAAACCGCTATGTTTGGGTTCTCCGGTTTCCTGTAACACATCGCCTTCCACATTATAGATGATGTTGTCTTCCAAATCTGAGATTGCTGATTTGGTATGTTCGTGTTCATGTCCTGTGAAATAAAAGTCAGAAGTTTTTTCAATGTGGAACTTGAACTCTTTTCTGTTTTCAGGTTTGAGCCAATGCAGAGGATGATGAAAGCAAGTGATAAACAAGTCAGCTTTTTCTTTGAAAAGCTCTTCGTCAAAACCTCCGATGGGAAAGACCATTTTACCCGGTAGTTCGTGTCGCTGTGAGATATAGGCGGTGTTGTAGCAATAAATGATAATTGTTTTTTCAACTGTAGTGAATTTGAAAATGTTCAACAACTTACTTGAGTGAATCTTGTTGTCGCTTGAAGTTACTTGGTCGGCAAACTCAAAATAATTTTCCTGTGCTCGTGTTAAAATATCAATCACACTTTCGTCAATGGACTCCTCACCCGTTTGATGAATAAGTTTGATTAATCCCTCTCTTGATTTGTTGTCTTGTTCAGGTAAGACACAATCATGATTGCCGGGCAGAGGAATGATGTTAATTGGTTTAGTGGAATATTTTTCTAATGAGGATCTGACTCTGCCTAAGAAGTCAGAAGCTATCTTAAATTCTTCTTTACTTGCTGTGTTTGTTAAGTCCCCTGAGATTGTCAGGAAAACCAACTGTGAATCTTTGCAATTATTTGAAAGAGCAGAAACAAGTTGTTGCTCCTTTTCTAAAAGAGAATTATCGTCTTTTGTAAAGTGAATATCGGACAGTTGTATGAATAAAATATTCATTGCACTAAGGGTTTAAATTGTCTTTTTAAAGGTAGTATATAAGGACGCACCCATATTTCGAAAGCTTTTATGCTACAAGTCTTTTCGTCAACTCAATAATTTCCTTCACATCATCATTGGTAAAAAGTTTCTCCACTGCATTCATCCCGAAGTTTGAGAAAGGGGTGTCAGAACTGTGATGTATATGATTGATGTGATGTTCATGATGCCGCTGTAGCCGGTTTGAACTTCTTATTCTCCAGTCGGTGAAACTCAAGCTTCACATTTCCAAAATTGATGAGCAACCCGATTTGAAGATTATATGCCTCCAGATAATTGATTGCCTGCGCGAGATTCACCGAATCCAACACCGTGATGGCTTTCAACTCAACACTCACCACTCCTTCCACAAGGAAATCAACTCGGCGCGTTCCTATCTGAATGTCTTTGTAAAAGATTGACATTTCATACTCTCTTGAAAATTCAATTCCCTGCAAATTCATTTCGTAAGCGAGCGCCCGTTGATAGATGACTTCCTGAAATCCGTTACCAAGAGCATTGTGTACTTCCATCGCACATCCAATGATTTTGCCTGTCAGCTCCGAGTGTTTGTATTCGTTTTTTGTTATCATGTTTTAATCATTTTCATCCCACCCATCACAGTTCAGACAATCAAGCAACCAATCTTTTCGTCAACTCCATTATTTCATTCACATCTTCAACAGTAAATAATCTATCAACTGCGTTGATGCCAAAGTTAGAGAACGGCGCATTGTAGAGATCATCCAATTCCAGTTTTCGTGTTTGCAGAAACACACTCTGCACCGTGCGCAAAAATTTTGTCTGGTCGGCATTGTAATGATGTTCGAGAATGAAGGCATCAAATGCTTTGCGTACAATCTGCTCGTACGTGGGTAATGTTTCCAGCTTTAGCAAATGCTTTAAGAAATCCACCAAGCTTCCTACGCGCACGCCAAATGCTTTCAGCATGTTGTCATCGGTGAGATCGAGATCATCGGTGCTGAGTTCTGTTTCCAGTGTTTGCTCCAGTGCAATCAGGTCATCGAGTTTTACCTCTTCACCTTTTTTCAATCGCTGAATAGTCGGGTGCTGCTGTGCGAGCTGCTCAATCTTTTCTTCAATGCGCCGGCGGTATTCTTCCACCATCACTTTCTGTCCTTCCTTCTTGACAATAACCCATTTGCGCGAGTCAATGATGTCATCCAATCCGAGTTCAATGATCAAGCTTCTCTTTTCGCGCTTGTATTTCATCAATGGCGCAAGAGCGGTTTTTGCTTCATCAATATTTTTCAACGTCGGGCGCTCCCAAAACTTAGTAGAGAGAATTGCTTCTTTGTAAGCAATTCTTTCTTTCACTTGCTGCAAATTGGAAGGAAGCAGATCAACATCTTCACGGATGGAGTTAATGATAGCTGCTGCATCTTTCTGTTGTAACAATGCAAGACCAGCACGTTCCATTTTAGAAGTGAAGAATGCTTCGGCGAGATTTACTCCGGTAACAAATCGCAGCAGCGGCGCCACTTTCATTCGGAGGAATTCAATCTTCTGTGAGTTAATGTAATTCCAGAAATCATCATTCCATGCTTCGCGCACATCTTTCAAATGTTTTTTCACCGTGAAGGAGTCGAGTGGAATCTTTGCAATGTCAACGCGGAGTTCCTGCACGATGTATTTAAAATCCTCACCGCCTTGATCACCGATTAAAATGTTCAGCTTGTTCAGGCGGCTGTTGAAGATAGTAACAAGAACAGGAATTTGCGCTGTGGTCTTGTCATCCTTCGGCATCATGTTGAAGTGCTCGAAGTTTTCCCAGAAGTCAACGATGAGAAAATTGTCTTTGCCGTTGTCGGGTAGCCACTCCAGGTGTCTGCACGCTTCAAAACTTCGCGTGCCTCTGCCGATCATCTGCCAGAATTTGATTTGCGAATTCACCGGCTTCATGAATGCAAGGTTCATCACTTCGGGAATATCCACGCCGGTGTCGAGCATGTCAACAGAAATAGCGATGCGCGGGAAATCCTGTTTCTTGAATTGATCGAGTAAATCTTTTGCGCGTTCTGTTTTGGAATCAATCACGCGGGCAAGCAATCCTTTGTGCTCCGGGTACATGTCATTGAATGCTTCCTGCAAGCGCATCGCATGCTTGTGCGTGACGGCAAACACAATTGTCTTCGCAGGCAATTGTCCGCTTGCATCTTTGTAACACACATCCATGAATTCTTCCCACTGCCGAATCAGTGTGTCGTGATTCGTTACTTTCTTTTCGAGATCGGTTCCTTCGAAGTTGATGTCTTCAGGATCAATGCCGCGCTCTCGCAATGACTCCTGATCTTCTTCACTCAAATCAATTCCGCGAATTCCTTTGCGCTGAAATTTTGTTTGCGCCGCATACACATTGTAATCTGCGAGGTATCCGTCTTTCACCGCCTTGTCATAGGTGTACAGGAATGTCGGCATGGGTCCGTCACACTCGAAGAAGCGAAACGTGTCGCGGTCAATGAAGTTGGCGGGTGTTGCAGTGAGTCCGATCTGCACGGCATCGAAATAGGCAAGCACATCGGTGAACTTGTTGTAGATGCTGCGATGACATTCATCGGAGATGATGAGATCAAAATCTGCGGGAGAAAATTTTTCATAGCACAACTCCAGTGTTTGCAGGGTGCTTACATACACGCGCGCATTGCGGTCAATGTTGTAGGTGTAAATGCGGGCACGCGCTTCATTCGGCAGATGCACTTTGAATCCTTCACTCAATGCCTGCTCTACCAAACTATCGCGATCAGCGAGGAACAAAACTTTCTGTGCTTGTCGAGCGCGAAGAAAAACATCAATCAATGCCATGATGGTCCTGGTCTTTCCTGTACCCGTCGCCATCACCAATAATGCTTTTCTCTTTTTTCTTTTCTTAATCGTTTCACCGATTCTTCGAATTGCTTCTACCTGGTATGAACGATTTACAATAGAATCTTTGATGGTGATTTCATTGAGCGGAAGTTTATTTTGCTCTAGGAAGAGAAGGCGCTCTAAATTTTCTCTCGTAAAAAATCCGGCGACGAATCTTTCGGGATGTGTTTCAGAATCCCAGAACCAAATGTCTTCACCGTTCGTCATGAACGCAAATGGTCGGAAGGTTTGTTTTGCTGCGATCTTCGTTACATACTGCAGCACTTGTTCTTTTCCTACACGCGCATCACGGCGTGTGTTTTTCGCTTCAATCACTCCAAGCACTTCTCCATTCGCCCGGAACAAACAGTAATCGGTCACACCATTTATTGGAGAAGCATCATAACCTTCAACAGGGACTTCGAAACTTATTTGAGTTCGGTCAGCAAGATTCCATTTCGCCTTTTTTAATTGCGGGTCAATGAGGTTGTAGCGAACCTCTGCTTCGTTGAGCTGTGAAAAGTCAATCATTTAATGAAGAAATCAAGTGCTTTTACTAGCATCATCTTTACGTTTTATAAACATTGATTCTACTAAAAACTTATCTCTAAATATGGTTTAAATTACCCCTTCGTCATACGCTATCTCACCGTGTATCGCTGCATCGAGGCCAGTATCTTCATCCTCCCCGGAAACACGCACACGGGTTACCAGGTTAATGGCTGCAAGCATGCAGTAGGTAAAGATGAAGGCATAGACCGCAGAGCCGATGGCTGCGGCCACCTGCTTGATGAAGAAGGTTGCATTCCCTGCCATAAGTCCCTGAGCGCCAGCAGGATTAACTGCTGTAGTTGCAAATATTCCCAGCATAATTATTCCAACGACTCCGCCCATGCCATGCACACCCCAGACGTCGAGCGCATCGTCCCAGCCAACGCGGTTTTTAATATGGACTGCCAGGTAACAGATCATGCCTGATGCAATACCAATAATCACCGCCGAGCTTAGGGAAACATAACCTGCAGCAGGCGTTATGGTGGCAAGTCCTGCCACGGCGCCGGTCAGCAACCCTACAAATTTCGGTTTCTTTGAGGTAGACCATTCGATGATCAGCCACGTGATTGCTGCAAAGGAAGCCGCAACATCTGTGTTTAAAAATGCCAGTCCCGTAATGGCATTTACATCAAGCGCGCTGCCTGCATTAAAGCCATACCATCCGAACCAGAGCAGCCCTGTACCGAGCGCAATAAGCGGAATGCTGTTGGGCTTGTTCTCCGTGTTCCTTCTCTTCCCAACATAAATAACAGAGGCTAATGCAGCGAATCCGGCAATGGCATGTACAACGATGCCTCCTGCAAAATCAAGCACACCCCATTTAGCGAGCAGCCCTCCACCCCAGATCATATGCACAAAAGGATAATAAACGAGCAGCTGCCACATGACCAGGAAGATAAGATATGCCTTAAATGTAACGCGGTTTATGAAGGCGCCGGTGATGAGCGCAGGCGTGATGATTGCAAACATCATCTGGTACGCCATGAAGACAAACTCCGGAAGTTTTGGATTTCCTGAAAAGGCAGAATTCAAAGTAACTCCTGCCATCATTGCCTTATCGAGGTTACCAATAATTCCTCCTTCCCCGCCACTGAAGCACAGGGAGTAACCGACAAAATACCAGAGGATGGTAGTGATGCCCATGGAGACGAAGCTCTGGATCATAATGCCGAGGATGTTTCTCTTACCGGCGAGACCTCCGTAAAAGAATGCGAGTCCGGGTGTCATCAGCATTACGAGGCTGGTTGCTAAGAGCATGAAGCCGGTGATGCCACTGTCGAATGTTGTTTGCATGAGCGTAAAGTTTAGAGTTTGGAGTTTTAGGTTATGCAACAGATGCCTTAAATGGAGATGAATATATATATAATCAGAAATTTTCCTGATTTCTTTTTGCACAGGTATTTTAAGCTATCCTTTCTTTAAAAAGAATTGCTTCCAAACAGTTTTCGAAGATTTTAACTGAATAGTCTAAATGTTTTTGATTACAGAGCATTAATTTGATTTTCAGTTGTTCACAATTGGAAGTTAACCGAATAGAAAATCGACAGCAATGAAAAGTATGGTGGTCCACCTGGTCTCAGTGGTAATATTATTCAATCCTAAAACACCTATCAGTCAAACTTCATATGATAAAGAAATTATTGCCGGTCACATACCTGATTTCAAACAGTGTACGCAGGCGAAACAATATCTTTCCATTAATAAAAACAATGAGGTTTCATAAGAAGCGGCTATAAAGCAGGATCGATTTATTCTACTGCCGCTATTTCTAAAGATGTAATAATCATCAGCAGTGCAGATGGATGGCTCTATTGTTTAAAAAGACTATAGCGGTATTTTCTAATCAGTATATCATCTTATCCGCATCTTTATTATATCGCAATATTTAAATACTTTACAGAAAAGATTGTGCATGAAAAAGTTTCTTAGGAATAATGGGCTTTCATTGGTGTTCCTGGTGCTTTTTGTTTTAGCAATGGCTGGACAATCTTATACCGGGTTAAAACAGTATAACAGCGAATTGCAGGAAACGGGCAGGCAGCAGGTTAAACTTCTTGAATACTTTAGTTCTGGTCACTTCTTTGAATCAACATTTGAGAATTGGGAGAGTGAATTTTTGCAGATGGGTTTATTTGTTGTCCTAAGCATTTTTCTGTATCAAAAAGGATCTTCGGAATCGAAGGATCCGGATAAAGACGAAGATGTAAATCGGGAGCCAAATCCCCTGCGAAAGAACGTTCCCTGGCCGGTAAAGAAAGGTGGATTAATACTTTACGTGTATACGTATTCACTTTCCATCACCTTTTTTCTCTTTTTTGTCTTGTCGTTTTTGTTACACTGGTATGGAAGCATGACGGACTATAATGAGGAACAGGCATTTAAAGGTTCGCAAACGCAAAGTGCATGGCAATACCTCGGCAACTCGAAGTTATGGTTCGAATCTTTTCAAAACTGGCAAAGTGAATTCTTATCTATATTAGGCATTGTTATCTTTTCTATTTTTCTAAGGCAAAAGGGTTCTCCACAGTCCAAGCCTATAGATGCGCCCAATAGTGAAACGGGCGACTAATATGGTAGTGATTCCGGCACTTCCATAATTGATAATTTGGGAATAAGCTGAACTTCCGGAGAAAAAAAATGAAGCGTTTAATCGAAAGGATTTTGAATGCAACGAATCTTTTCGGACTTTCATCCATGTAAGGAACTCTTACAAACCATCCCGTGGCAGTGTGCAGATTCTTCCATGTATATCACTCGTTTGTTTGCAGATTTTTATTTTCTGTACTGCTGATCTTTTTTATCCATGGAGCAACTGCTCAAACCTATTTTCAATTTTCATCTAACACACACAGAGCCACCATACCCTTTAAATTCTACCGTAACCTTATCATTGTTCCGGTTATAGTAAACGGGCACGGTCCTTACAATTTTGTGCTTGATTCCGGCGTCGGCATATCTACCATTACAGATCCAGATCTGATTGGTGAGCTGAATCTGCAACTTGGTAAAAAAATTACTATACGCGGACTCGGTGATCAGCAGCCAGCAGTTGCTTATTTAAGCTCGGGAATTATAGTTGCCATGCAATCGGTACAAAGCTTTCCCTTTACTATGGCGGTGTTTGAAAAAGATCCTTTTTTCCTTTCTACCTATCTTGGTATAAAGGTGGAGGGTATTCTGGGTTTTGAATTCTTTAACAGCTTTTCTGTTAAAATCAATTACCTCAACAAAACAATATCGCTTTTCCCGCCAGGTAATTATAATCCGCCAGGAGGCTATACTGCCGTTCCGATAACCCTGCAGCTGAATAAGCCATTTATAAAGGCTGTTTGTGAGATTAACGAAAACCAAAATGTTCCTATCGATCTATTGGTAGATATTGGGGCAGGCTTTCCTCTTTCATTAGAAAAAAAATCAGATTCCCGCATTACGGTTCCTGCCCTGCATATTGAAACTCAGCTGGGCATGGGATTAAGCGGGATTATCCATGGCAGCCTGGCGAGAATACAGAAGCTGGAGATAGCAGGATTTAAATTTAAAAACATAGTAACCTCCTTTCCCGATTTTGGAGACTGGCAAAATACCTCTGAAACGGGTGATAGAAATGGAAGCATCGGAAACTTTTTACTCAGGAGATTTACGGTGGTGTTTGATTATCAGAATTCCAAACTTTATCTCAAGCCGAATTCACAATACCGTGCAGCATTTGTTTATGATCGTACAGGAATTGAATTAGTTGGTGGAGGGGATGATTATTCCAGCTTTGTGGTGTCCAATGTAAAGCAGAATTCACCTGCTTCAGAAGCAGGCATACACGAGGATGATATTGTACTGGAAGTTAACTTTCAGCCGGTAAAAAATTTTGATTTGGGTGGGATTGACCATATTCTCAGTGATCCCGGATCCAAAGGCGTTTGGCTAAAGTTGAGACGAGGTGAAGAAGATATCTATGTGCTCATTAAAATGAGAGACCTTATCTGATTCCTTATGAAAATGCAGGGCTTAAATCACTTCAGCAACCACATACGTACTGCCTCCTGCATAGATAAGATCTTCTTCTACCGCATTTTTTTTTGCAGCTTCAAACGCCACTGAAACGGAAGGATAACTATCACCTTGCAGGCCACTTTCATTTGCAGCCTGGCGTAATGATTCTGCATCAAGCCCCCGGGGAATATCGGGGCAACAAAAATAGTAATGCGCTTCTTTAGGAAAAAGAACAAGGATTTTCGAAAGGGCCTTTTCTTTCACAAAACCTAAGACCAGATGCAGGTTTTTCACCGGATAAGTTTTTAACTGCTGCATTGCATATTGCAGGCCTGCCTCATTGTGCGCCACATCGGCTATTATAAGAGGATGCTCCGAAAGGATATCCCACCTGCCCCGCAAGCCTGTGAGCTTTTTAACGTTGGCCAATCCCTGGTAAAGATCATCATCAGAAATAGTAAAGTCAATCTGCTGTAATAGCTCAACTGTCTGCAACACGGTAACCACATTTTTTTCCTGGTAATAGCCGGTTAAGTCGAGCTCAAATATTTTCGAAAATGAGTCATCATATTTTTTTATAAGATTCAATTTCAATTTTTCATTATTTGAAGAAGTCCGGATAAATTCAGCATGCGTAATAGCATAATTTTGATCTGCAAAAAAGATTGCTGCGTTACGTTCAATTGCCGTGTCGAGGAATACGCCGGCTGCACTTTTAATTTTGTTTTTTTCTGAAGTGCTTTCCACTGATTGAATGATATTTCCTGAAATTTCTTTTTCTAATTCTTTCTCCGGTCCAATTTTATCTGTTTGAGATTCGCCTATAACTACCGGGATATTTTTTTTTATAATTCCTGCTTTTTCAACAGCAATCTTTTCTATGGTGTCGCCAAGGAGATCCATGTGATCATAGCTGATGTTTGTAATCACTGAGACCAGAGGGAAAATCACATTGGTAGAATCGAGGCGACCGCCCAAGCCTGTTTCTATTACAGCAATATCCACCTTTTCTTCAGCGAAATATTTAAATGCCAGTCCAACGCTCCATTCGAAAAATGAACAACCGATCTTAATAACGTCATTGCGATATTGCTCAACAAAGTCTATCACGGTTCCTTCGGGGATCATGATGCCATTAATACGGATCCGTTCGCGAAAATCTTTCAAATGCGGAGAAGTGTACAACCCTGTTTTATAGCCACTCTGCTGAAGAATAGCAGCTAACATATGCGAAACGGAACCTTTGCCATTGGTGCCGGCAATGTGAATGCTCTTGAATTTATTTTCCGGATTGCCCAGCAAATCACACAGCAAAAGAGTATTGGTTAAATCCTTTTTATACGCAGCAGCCCCTATGCGTGAAAACATGGGCAGTTGCTGATATAAGAACTGGACGGCCTCTTCGTAATTCATCTTTTTTCCTGATTGCTGCAAAAGTATATTTTTGGTGTGATCAAAATATTAGGTTCTCATTTGCGTTTTCTCACCACCTCTGTCAACTGTATTCGTGCACAAAACATTTACTCTTGTTTTCCTGGCTATTTGTTTTTCATTGTCTGGACCCTTTTCTTTTGGGCAAACTGGTGGCCAGCACGTTTTTCAATTCCTTAACCTTTCACCTTCGGCACGGATTACTGCAATGGGCGGAAACTTTATTTCGCTGATGGATGATGATCCTTCGCTGGCTTTTCAAAATCCTGCCTTGCTGAATCCTTCGATGAATAACCATCTTTCGCTTAATACCGTAGATTACATTTCGGATATCAACTATGGCTATGCCGGCTTTGTGCATTCATTTGATACGATAAAAACCACCTTTAACGCCGGGATTCAATATATACATTACGGAAGCTTTAACAGTACGGATGCTGTTGGGAACACATCGGGCACATTTAACGGATCAGAATATGCAATATCTATAGGTGCCGGCCGCGAGTATACGGAAAGGTTTTATTATGGAGCTAGCATTACATTTATTACTTCGCATCTTGAATCTTATACGTCAAATGGCGCAGCACTTACTCTCGCAGGAGCTTACCACGATGCTGAAAATGGACTAACTGCGTCTGTTCTTTTTAAAAATGTGGGAACACAATTTAAAAGTTATATTCCGGGCAACCATGAACCATTGCCTTTTGACATAGAAGCGGGAATTTCAAAACGGCTTATTCATACTCCGTTTTTATTTTCCCTGGTATTTCATGATTTGCAAAAATTTGATATACGATATAATGACCCGAATGAGCTGCCCGGCACCACTATAGTGCTTGATTCTTCCCGGCAGGTAAAAAGCAAAAACTATATTGCTGATAAAATTTTTCTCCATTGCATATTTGGTGCAGAAATTTATGTGGGTAAAAATGTCCGGCTTAATCTTTCTTACAACCACCAGAGAAGGCAGGAGCTCGCATATGAGCTTCATAAAGGACTTTCAGGATTTAGTTTTGGGGCAAACGTGCGCATCAACCGTTTTAACATTGGATATGGAAGATCTATTTATAATGATGCAAGCGGGATCAATCATTTAACCGTTGGAATCAACTTCGATGATTGGTTCGGAAAGAAAATGTAGCATTATAATGATCCGCAGTTTTTCTGCAGGTTGAAAGCGGTTTATTAATTTTCAGATTTCCTTCCGGCTATTTTTATTTTTGTCCTATGCCGAAAAACATCATTATCACTATCGATGGCGTATCATCCAGCGGAAAAAGTACATTGGCAAAACAATTAGCGGCATTATTGCGCTACCGCTATATTGATTCGGGGGCCTTCTACCGCGCGGTCACTGTGTTTTTCCATGCTAACAAGATTGATCAGAAACATGCGGCTTCTGTGAAACAGGCATTGCATGAAATACAGATTTCCTTTGAATATGATTCGGGAAAGAATCAATCAATAACATATTTAAATCACAGGGATGTAGAATCTGAAATCAGGAGTATGAAAATATCTAACCTGGTGAGTGAAGTGAGTACCCTGGCAGATGTACGCAGATTTATTGTTGCTGAATTGCAATCGCTGGGAGATGAAAAGGGAATAGTAATGGATGGAAGAGATATTGGAACCGTTGTTTTTCCTAAAGCAGAATTGAAGATTTTTATGACGGCTGAGGAAACCGTGCGCAGTAAGAGGCGTTTTAGCGAAATGAAAAGCAAAGGCCTAGAGGTTACCAAAAACGAGATTAAGCAAAACCTTTCCGGCAGGGATTTGTTAGACAGTAAAAGAGAAATTGCACCATTAAAAAGGGCTGATGACGCATTGATTCTTGATAGCACGCATATGACCGAAAAAGAACAGCTGAACTTTGCGCTGACTCATGCTCTTTATATAATTAATGGAAAGCATTAAACAGGATCTTTTATAAAACCATTAATAAAAAAATGCCATTTACCTTTGCACTATGAACGTAACCATTGATCCGGATAGTGGTTTCTGCTTTGGAGTAATATATGCCATTCAAATGGCAGAAGATGAGCTGGACTCGGGCAGCGAGTTGTATTGCCTTGGTGATATTGTGCACAATGATCTAGAAGTTAACCGGCTAACAGCAAAGGGACTCAAAATAATAGATCACGAACAGTTTAAGGATCTGAGGGATTGCAAGGTTCTGATCCGGGCGCATGGTGAGCCGCCGGAGACTTATATTACAGCTATGGAAAATAATATCGAGCTGGTAGATGCTTCTTGCCCTGTAGTCTTGAAATTACAAAACCGGGTGAAGCTGTCCTATGATAAAATGTTTGGCGAGGATACTCAGTTGGTGATTTATGGAATCCCCGGACATGCAGAAGTAGTGGGATTAATGGGTCAAACCGATCAGCAGGCCATTCTTATTACGGTTGAAGACGACCTCGCGAAGATCGATTTTTCAAAGCCGATCGTATTTTTCTCACAAACCACTAAGAGTACTGAGAAATTTTATTACTTCAAATCATTGATTGAGGAACGGGCACGGGAAAAAGGCAATTTAAATGTAAAGGCAAATGACACTATTTGCAGACAGGTCTCCAACCGTGAGCCGCAATTACAAAAATTTGCCGCTGAACATGATGTTATTATATTTATAAGTGGAAAAAAAAGCTCAAATGGCAAAGTGCTGTACAATGTTTGCAAAGAAATAAATCCTCATTCGTATTTTATTTCGGAAGAAAATGAAATTGAGGAACAGTGGTTTGAAAGTGCGCGATCAGTTGGTATATGCGGGGCTACATCTACTCCCCGGTGGCTTATGGAAAAGGTAGCAGAAACTATACAAATCCGGTATTCCCATGAAAAAACATTATCGCCTTCATAATTTTGGAAAAGTCGGTAAAGGCACCATAAATCCAGCAGGAAAATTTTATGGCATTGTTCAAATCCAAACTGAATCAGTTGCCATTACCGACGTTTCTTGATCAAATGAAGAATTTACATTGCTTTATTATAAAATTTCATTCAATAAGAAATTCATAAAGAGTATCATTAATCGTTTAAAAACACTATAAAGATAAAGTACCCGGCAGCCAATGTCAATACCTGAAAATACCCGATTTATATAGCGTAAATCTTAGTAGCCATTTTTTGGGAATATTCCCATCAGGGATTTGTAGATACATTTTATTTCCTGACGGGAAACTTCATTTTATAATCTACATCCACCATTCCCCGGGATATGTTTTCAAGCTTTTTTTTAAGCAACCGCCTTTTCAACGGTTTTAAATGATCCGTAAAAAGGATTCCATCGATGTGATCATATTCATGCTGAATTACCCTCCCGGTAAATCCATCAAATGTCTGGCGGTGGCTTACAAAATTTTCATCAAAAAACTCAAGCGTAATTTCGTCTGGTCTCTCAATGTCTTCACGAATTTGAGGAATACTTAAGCAGCCCTCGTTATAAAGCCACGGCTCACCGTCTTTGTGAACCGTTTTTGCATTAATAAAAACCTGCCTTGCGCCTGCCTCACCCTTAAAATCGTTCTCCGACTGATCCTTTTGCTCCGCAAGACGTTTTAGTATCTGAATGCTGTCAACAATAAATAAGCGAATAGATTTGCCAACCTGTGGCGCTGCAAGGCCTACACCGTTTGCGTGATACATGGTTTCGAACATATCTTCAATAAAAGGCTGAAGACCCGTGTAATGCTTATCTATCTCAGCGGCCTTCTTCCTAAGCAACGGATCACCATACGCTATAATGGGTATTATCATTTCTTAATGGTCTGTAAATAACTCTGTAACAGTATAACCGCGCTTACCTTATCCAACAGTGATTTATCCCGTCGCGCTTTTTTATTTTTTCCGGCGGCTAATATAGTCTGTTGCGCCATTTTGGATGTAAACCGCTCGTCTATTCTTTTTACAGGAATAAAGGGAAATCTTTTTTTTAAAGCTTCTATGAATTTATTTATAGTAGCTGACACTTGTGATGGCGTATTGTTTAAATTTTTAGGATCACCAACTACAAAGCATTCCACGTTCTGCTGCTCTAAATATTTTTCCAGATACGGCAGTAAGATATCCGTGGACACCGTATCCAGGGGGGTTGCAATAATTTGCAAAGGATCAGTAACCGCGAGACCAGTTCTTTTTACTCCGTAATCGATAGCCAGTATGCGCGACAAATTAAGTAAAGGATGCTGTTAATGATTGTTTGGAAATTAAATTCTATCCAGGCACTCAGGTGTGGATTTTCAGAAAAAATCGATAAGAGTAAATACTGAAAAAATTACGCTTGCCAATCCATTGGTGGTAAAGAAAGCAACATTTACCTTACTTAGATCATTCGGCTTAACAAGTGAGTGCTGGTATATAAGTAATGCAATAAAAAAACCTACCCCAATCCAATACCAAATCCCCATTGCACCAAGGACTCCAATCGCAACTAAACAGCTAATACACAATATATGCACTATTGATGATAGCAATAATGCATTTTTTTTCCCAATGCTAACAGGTACCGAATGTAAATGCTGCTCCCGGTCAAACGATTCATCCTGCAATGCATAAATGATGTCGAAGCCACTAACCCAGCATAACACTGCTGCTCCAAACAGCACCGGCAATAAACTGAATGTTCCTGTAACCGCCAGGTAAGATCCAACCGGAGCAAGAGACAATCCCAATCCCAATATAAAATGTGAAAATGATGTGAATCGCTTCGTATAACTATATCCCAGGATTACTGCAAGAGCAACTGGTGAGAGCATAAAGCACAAGCTGTTTATATTCCACGCGCTGATCATAAAGCCCCCGCAGCAAAACAAAACAAATAATAAGGCTGATCTTTTTGAAATTATTCCGGCAGGAAGTTCTCTGCCAGTTGTGCGGGGATTTTTTTTGTCAATGTCAGAATCAACAAGTCGGTTAAACCCCATAGCAGCACTTCTTGCAAAGACCATACATGCAATAACGAGGATAAATTCTCTTAAATAAAATGGATGGCCTTCGTGCCAGGTCGCGAAAAAAAATCCAATGATGGCAAAAGGCATGGCAAAAATCGTATGACTGAACTTAACCAGTGACAAATAATTTTTAACAATCATTTAGGCAGAACATTAGCATTAATGTTGAGAACAGAAACCGGTGGATTAGCGTTCGACGAGACCGTTATATTTTTATTCTGAAGACCCTGTTTCCCGGCAGTTGTAAACTGCACTTGCACTACTCCTTTCGCACCCGGTGCTATTGGTTCTTTGGGATAAGATGGTACTGTACAGCCACAAGAAGCTTTAGCACTTTGAATAATCAATGGTACTGTTCCGGTATTCATAAATTCAAAACCATGCCTTACTACATCCCCCTGCTGAATAGTGCCAAAATCGAACTGAGTCTCAGAAAATTGAATGGTAGTGGCAAGCGTGTCTACATCAGGTTCTGTGTTTGGTTCGGTGGAAGCGGAATGCTTCACCGAACCAGGAAGACCGGCCAGGGTATCCTGGGAATGCAACATATTTTTTTTTTCAATAAGATTTACTACATCAATAATGGTTATAACAAATACGCAAAGAGTGATAATAACCAGGGAATACGTTTTGATGTGCTCCTTCATAATGCACTTGATATTTCACTGTAAAAATAGATCGTTTTGAAAATACCATATGAGATTATTATTATCAGTAATACCGTTCCTGAAAATTATACAGACCAACTGAGTAATTACAGCAACAAACTTCCTTTAATAACACGCGATACTTATGAAAAGGATGATTTTTCCAATCTAATGTGCATCAAGACATTCAATTAAATTATCCTTACAGTAGATTTTTTCAATTAAAATTTACTCGAGAATGATTTTTCCTCTATCTATTACCTCATCCTTTCTTATAAGGGAGTAGAGATAGGTTCCAGCCGGCAGTTGGTTACGGTAGAAAATTATATTTGCTGAAGTAATACCACTTATCCTTTTTACTTCCTCTCCATTAAGGGCACTTATAATAATTGTCATTAGAGCACCGGTGCCTGATACCTTAATGATTGCATTGTTTTTTATAGGGTTTGGAAAAATCGAAACTGTATGATTCCCATTTATTGCACCAATTCCTGAAACCACATTTCCCTCTGCATCTGTTTTTATAAAATAAACATCAGACCAGCCTTCACCAAAGCTCACTGTTCTCCCGGCAATCACCAATCCCTCATCGGAGCTTTCAATCACACTGTTTCCGTTATCATCATTTAGCCCTCCAAATATTTTTTCCCACAACTTATTTCCATTTGCATCAGTTTTAACCAGGTAAGCATCGCCCACTGAATCTCCGGCAGGGATAAGGGTTCCAGTCATGATATAACCGCCGTCGCTTGTTTCGTTTACACTATTACCCCTGTCATTACCTTCACCTCCGAACGTTCTGGTCCACTCCACATCTCCCACTGCATCTGCTTTAGCCAAATAACAATCACCTTTTCCGTTTCCATAGCTGAAAGTTACACCAGTCATGATGAAGCCACCGTCTGTCGTTACATGCATTGACCACATATCATCATTTGCAATACCCCCTATTGTTTTAGTCCATAAAACATTTCCATCAAAATCTGCTTTTACCAGGAAAAAATCGTTGTCACCAGCCCCATAACTGTTAGTGGTTGCTCCAAGAACAATATTTCCGTCATGAGTAAGAGCAATAAATTTTCCGTAATCATCAGCACTTCCGCCAATAGTTTTAGTCCACGTTAGATTCCCTCCGGCATCTGTTCTGATAAGGAAGATATCTCTTCCGGCGGCACCAAAATTTTCGGTGAACCCGGTCATAATAAAATCTCCATTGGGCAATTCTGCTTCACCATATACCACGTCATCGCCGATACCACCATAGGTGTGTTCCCACAGTTCCCTGCCATTCGCATCCGTCCTTATTACATAACCATCACAATCACCGGCACCAAAGCTTTTCGTGTGACCGGTAATAAGCATTCCTCCATCGCTGGTGTTATGAATTTTATATCCGTAATCATCCATAGAACCACCAAATGTTTTGCACCAAACGGTATCACCAGCTGCATTTGTTTTTACCAGGAAAACGTCTTCTCCCCCAGCTCCTCTTGAATAGGTAATGCCTGTAAGGACAAAGCCGCCATCGGGGCTTTGAACTACTGATTGAGCCCAATCTTCATTGGTGCCACCAATAGTTTTTGCAAACTCACTGGATTGAGCCACGAGAGAAAAAGCGGAAAAAAGGATCATCAGTAAAGGGATAATCTTCCGTAGAGTAGTGTATACATGATTCATGTGATGAGGTTTTTGAATAATAAAAACGCCAAATATCTTATACTTGTTGCTTTAAAGTGGAACATTAAAAAGTGAGCATTGACGCTATGATGTACCCAGATCTTCCACTTTTCTAAACTCTGCTTCAGTAACAGGCATCACTGAAAGCCTGGAAATTTTAATCAGCACCATATCTTTCAGCTCTTTTACGGTTTTTATTTCCTGCAGGGAAACAAGTCGTTTAAATTTTTTATTAACCACCATCTCAATAGCTACCCAGGCTTCTTCTTCTGAGGAAGGGTCAGGAAAAAATTCACGGGAAACCTTAGCAGTACCCACCACAGCACTTTCTTTGCCACTATGATAAAATAATATGGGATCCCCCTTCTTCATTTCGCGCAGGTGATTGCGTGCAGCATAACTCCTTACCCCTGTCCACTCCGTTTTTTTATCTTTAGAAAACTCCTGCCATCCGTACGTCTCCGGGTCTGATTTTACAAGCCAGTGATTCATATCTTTTTTCATAAAAATAAAATTTTAAAAAGAAGTGATTTTACTTTACTGATACCGCAAGCACAAGTCGTAACAATGTCCGTAAAAAACTTAAGTTAAATTATTAAGTATGGGATCGAGGAAGGTAATTGACTCCAAATGAAAACACTTGAAGAAACACTAATGTCCTTCGCTTGAATTATTCAACACTAGCGTGCAAATCATTTTTTGTCAAGTAATTACTGGCTCACGGGGATTCGCTTTGAATTCCTGTAAGAAACAATAAAGGCACTTTTAAACCCTTTTTTTCGAAGCTGCAAAAGACGAGCCTGACAATCAGCCATGTTTAAATACTTACCTACAACATACCGGTTATATCCGGAATCTGACTTATCATTAGTAATATCTTTAATAGAAGCGTATGGCGCGCTCTTTAAATTGATGGGCTTTGCTGAAGCAACGATCTGAACTTTATAATAAGTTAACGCCGGATGATAGCTGGTACTGCCATTGGAAGCGGTTGTGTTAGTACTGGTTTTTAGTGAATCAGCAGATGAAAATAAATCAGTTTTAATATCTAAATCAGCTGTCAACACCGAATCAGGATAAGTTCTTGCAAGAAAATCGCCACTACCTTCCACCTCTGCTTTGTAATCGCCAATAGCCTTTAAAACAGAACGCGCAATTTTATTTTGTCCATCCTGTGAAGTAAGATAATTTTCTTCCGTGCGATTGGTGAGAAAGCCCGTCTCCACCAGTATGGAAGGCATGGTAGTGCGCCACAACACCAGGAATCCTGCCTGCTTCACACCACGAATCACCCGGCCGTCTTTACGAAATTCGTCTTCTACTTTGGAAGCTATATCAATGCTCTGCTGCAAATGGGCATTTTGATTCATGGTAAGAATTATAAAGCCCTCAGGCGAATTCGGATCGAATCCATCATAGTTTTGCTGGTAATCGTTCTCAAGCAATATCACATCATTCTCACGCTTGGATACTTCCAGGTTATCTACAGATTTGTGAAGTCCCATAAGCCACGTTTCAGTTCCAAACGCAGCTGTATTCCGGTTTGCATTGCAGTGGATGGAAACAAAGAGATCGGCATTATTCCGGTTTGCAATGTTTGCACGTTCGTACAGCTCAATAAATTCATCAGTGCTTCTGGTGTAAATCACTTTTACATTAGGATAAACCTTATGAACCAGAGCCCCA
Source organism: Chitinophagales bacterium (assembly GCA_013816805.1). Taxonomy (NCBI): domain Bacteria; kingdom Pseudomonadati; phylum Bacteroidota; class Chitinophagia; order Chitinophagales; species Chitinophagales bacterium. The sequence goes on from JACDDS010000009.1 coordinate 26,937, forward strand.
AGCTTTAAAACAATTGCCAGGGTAACATCCTTTTCATTAGAATGTGCTCCTCTGCATCCGGAATCATGGCCACCATGGCCTGCGTCCAGCACAATGGTTTTAATTTTATAGACAGAATCCCGGTGTATGCTTTGGGCCTGAGTGCTGCAATACGCTGTTAATAACAACAATAGGATAAGCAATAGCGTTTTTAACATGCAAGCTGATTAAAGTAGTTTTGTACTACAATTTTGACGAACGCAAATTTACTCAGCATATTTTTTTGAAACGGAAATATTGCCTTTTTACTTTCCCCATCCTTCTGTTGATAGTTTTTTCTTTCTATACAGCAGGGGCACGTACATGCAAGGACGGTATATCAATATTTCCACCGGATACCTTACCAAAAAAAATGTTACCCAACGATACTTCAAAAGCAAATCTGACTGACAGTTTACATCTTAAGATGTCTGATAATGGACTTGATGCCCCGGTTAAATACCATGCGCAGGATACTATTTATATGGACTATAAAAATCAAAAGGTTATTCTGCTCAATAAAGCAACCGTGGATTACAGAGATATAGGGCTGAAGGGCGATTCCATTGTTTTCGATTGGGGTAAAAACCAGGTTTATTCAGAGGGCAGGAAAGATTCTTCCGGAAAGGAATCTGGTTTGCCTTCCTTTAATGAAGCTGATCGAACCTTTAATGCAAAAGAGATAGCCTATAATTTCAGAACGAAAAAAGGTAAGATAAGCGAGGTGATGACTGAAGAAGGCGAAGGTTTTATTCACAGTGAAACTGTTAAGCGTCTTCCGGATAATGTCTTTTACGGTATTGGAAACAGGTACACAACCTGCGACCGTGTCGATCCGGATTTTTATATTGCAGCGTCGAAAATAAAGGTGATTCCGGGTAAGTCTATTGTAACGGGGCCGGCACATTTGGTGATTGAAGATGTACCTACTCCCCTTTTTCTTCCCTTCGGGATTTTTCCCTTAAACGAAAAAAGAAAATCAGGCTTGATTATTCCGTCTTATGGATACAGTGATTTGAGGGGTTTCTATTTAAGCAGGGGCGGTTATTATTTTGGCATCAGCGACCACGTTGACCTTGCAGTTACAGGTGATATATATTCCAGGGGAAGCTATGTAATAAATGCTGCCACCCGGTTTGCTGAACGTTATAAGTTTTCAAGTAATCTGAACATTACCTACGGCAATACCCGCACCCTGGAAGCGGAAACTGATAAGTACTTATCTCAAAAGGAATTTGAAGTACGCGGAAGCTTTAACCAGGATGCTAAAGCATTACCAAATAACACACGGTTCAGTGCTAATCTGGCATTTGCTACTTCGGGATTCAACAGGAACTATTCCAACACTCCCGAAAATTTTTTTAATAACACTTATTCATCTTCCATTTCATTTCAGCAAAGTATTCCTTATACCCCTTTTAATTATTCTGTTTCTCTTACTCATTCACAAAGTACCCAGACCCATATCGTAAACGTGACATTACCGACCTTCCTGTTTAATATGTCCAGTATTAATCCGTTTAAGAGGAAAGAAGCACTGGGCCGGTTGAAGTGGTATGAGAATATTGCGGTAAGCTACTCTTTTAATGCAAGCAACCAGGTAACGGGGATTGATTCTCTTTTCTTTACACCTCAAACATTCGATCGCATCAGAACAGGTGCCCTTCATAACATTACGGTTCAGGCACCTTTTTCCACACTTAAATACATAACTGTATCTCCGTCTTTTAATTATGCAGAAACATGGTCTATGCAGACTGTTCGTGCTTTCTGGAATCCGGAATTAATGCAGATTACCTACGATACCATTCAGGGATTTGCAGCTGCACGCAATTTTAATATAGGAGTTTCAGCCACAACTCACGTATATGGAATTTTGAATTTTAGCCATGGGAAAATCAGAGCAATCCGTCATGTAATAACGCCCCAGGTTGGATTCACCTATCGGCCTGATTTTGGAGATCCCCGATGGAATGCTTATAAAACAGTACAATTGAATGATGCAGGCCAAACAACCAGGTACTCCATTTTTCAAAGCAGCATTTACGCCGGTCCTCCGCAGGGAAAACTAGGAAGCATTAGTTTTTCCATTGGAAATAATCTGGAGATGAAGGTTTTTTCGAAGAAGGACACGGTTACCCAGTTGAAAAAGATAAAACTGCTTGATGCATTAAGTATACGGTCGTCCTACAATCTGGCGGTCGATACGCTGCGCCTTGCACCAATAAATATTTCCGGCAGAACTTCTTTTACAGATAAAATCAATATGAATTTTGGACTGACTTTCGATCCTTATGCATCCGATTCCCTGAACCGCCGTATTAATACCTTTACCTTGAAAGATGACCATAAATTAGCACGTCTCACCAATGCATTTATCGGAATTAATGCCTCTTTCAGTTCGCCTCAAAGTTCTTCAGTAGTTCAAAAAGCTACACCGGAACAATTGGATTATATTAAAAATTCAGGAAATGACTATGTAGATTTCAATGTACCGTGGAGGTTGACTCCTAACTATACATTAGCCCTTAATAGAGTAAGGACGTTTGGAAGAGATACTACCATTCTAACACAGACATTGGGTGTAAGCGGAGAATTGAACCTGACTGAAAAATGGAAGATATCGTGGAATACCAGCTATGATTTTATTGCACATAAGTTCTCTACCATCTTCCTGGATGTCTACCGCGATCTTCACTGCTGGCAAATGCATTTGAGCGTGATACCTTCTGGTTATCGCTCAGGCTTTACCTTTGACCTACATGTGAAAGCAAGCGTATTACAGGATCTGAAGCTGCATAAGCAAAATAACTGGTACGATTATTAAATATTATTTGAATAAATCGTTGAATACCAAATTTATGGCTCCCTTTTCAACATAACTGTAGCCAGGCAAACTCACCGCATCATTTTTTAACGCAAAAAATTTTTCACTAGGGGTGAAATAAATAATAAAGTAAAAACTTTGTGTTACAGGTTTTACATCGCCCTTGCTTTATTCTTCACTTCATTCCTGATAAGAGCATAGTCAATGCCATTAAAGTTATACTCTGACACTTCTTTATATTGAGCATTCGCCTGATCTTTATTACCAGCGGCCTCATTAGCCACAGCCAGCCAATACTTATTATATACTGAAAGATTCGGATTGCTTTCCTGAAAATGGTTCACAGCATCTCCATAATTCTTTTGCTTCATAGCTATGTATCCCAGGGAAAAGTGATAAAAATTAAGTTTATTGGGATCAGTGATTGGCTCTAAAGTTTTTTTACACTGTTCCGCTTTGGCTTTAGCATCCTCGTAATTTCCCTCCATGGCAGCCAATAGTGATTGTAAGTACTCGTCTGTTGCCTGATTCTGAATTTTTGCTTCCTGTGTTCCAATATCATTCGCAGCCTGCGTATTAAGAGGGGTTACTATCGTCATCAACTCATTCAATTGATTAACGTCTCCATAATGTATTGCTATGCGTTCGCAATCCCCGAGATAAGCCAGTTTTTCACTGCTGATCTTAGCATTTAGTTCTCCTGATGAATCTATTTTGGTGGCCTGTTCCATTAACCATTTTAATGCTGTATTATGATCACCCCTGTATAAATAGGTATAAGCAGTGTATTGGTTTGCAGCCGTTTTTGATAAGTCATGATTGCCCCCATCCATATAGTTTTGCCTCGCTTCATCATAATTACCCATGAAAGTATTGGCGTGGCCCATTTTATAATATGCCTCAGGGGAACCGGGATCAAGACTGACTGCCTTTGAATAGGCATCTCTTGCCTTTTGAAGATCATTCTGCGCACGGTAGCAATCACCCAATGCTATTTTAGCACCAGGACTAGAGGGAGCTATTAAGACTGCCTTTAAGGCATACATTTCGGCTTTCTTAAAATCTTTGGGATCAAGAAACAGATAGGAGTTAGAAAGTGCACTATATCCGCTAACCGAATTGGAATCGAGGTTCACCGCTTTTTGAAAACACTCTCTAGCATTAGTAGCATCATTCCCTACAAAGTAGGTAAATCCTAAATCAACCTGTGCCCGTGGGGCATCCGGAAAACTGTCGGCAATTGTCTTTGTAATTTGAAGACGTTTATTCCAGTCGCTGGTTAAAAAAGTTTCGTATAAATCGCAGTACCATTTTTCCCAGTTGCTTGTGCCATTAATATTGGCTTTGGCTTTACTTATATCATCAGCAAATTCCTGGTTTGATACATCGGTGTTGGATTTCATAAGATACCCTACAGCGAGCTTAGGATCCTGTTCAATAGCCTTGATAAAAAAAGTCCGTGCCTTCTGTCCCTCACCCTGATCGAATAAGGTCATTCCCTGCCGGAAAGATGCCATTGCTTCTTTGGAGCTCGTAGTAACAGGAATATCAGTAATTTTTATCCTCTGTTGTTTTTGAGCACAACTTAAGATGGTTGCAGTTATAGCCAGGCTGACAAACAGCAAGTAAACTTTTGGGGGTTTCATGATGAAGTGTTTTAAAAGGTTTCCTGATTGTGCATTGGAAAAGCAATAACGAAAATTAGCAAATCATTTTAATATTAAAAATTTTTGCCTATTGTTCTCAAGGTGGTGAACCCATGCTTTATTGCGTAACCTATACTATTTTTCGTGAAAAATACTCCTCGGAGATAGAGTATCTACTAGATCCAACCTGCATCGACTAACCGGCTTCCCTTTATGATTATCAATGATTATTTGCTCTTTGCAAGTACTTCAATCGTTAAATATTTTACACCCTTGCCAGCTACTTTTAGCTTAGGGCTTAATGTTACCAACGCTTAGAGGAATTTCCTTAATTTGTCAGTTCCCTTTTGTGGTAGTTGCGAAATACTATTATTTTATAAATAAATAGGAGAATCGCTACTGATGGCCAAAAACCGTTTTAATAATATCGTTAGCAGTACCAGCCGGATCTTTCCTGATCTTCGCTTCTTCCTGGGCCATGGTATTAAATAATCCATCCAGTGCCTTTTGTGTTACATAAGCGGTAAGGTCCGCATTAACAGGCTTCACAAAAGGCAGCTTATTATAGGTAGTAAATACATCGCCCCAGTATTTTGTAGCATCAGTACTGTCCAATGCATTTTTAATTACGGGAGAATATTGCGCAGAAAGCTGGGAAGTAGTTGTCTTTTTTAAATATTCTGTTGCCGCATTATTGCTGCCTTTTAAAATACCAACGGCATCAGAGAAAGACATGCTTTTAACGGCATTCATAAATATAGGAGCTGCATCTTTCGAAGCCTTTTCTGCTGCACGGTTCATACTTAAAATTGCTTTATCCACCTGATCTCCAAATCCGATTGCGCGAAGCTTGGATTCCACGTTTTGGGCTTCGGGAGGCATTAAAATTTTGATTAGCTGATTACCAAAAAATCCATCCTTAAGATTCAATAAATTTGCGCTTTTAGCAGCGCTCAGCAATAGAGCTTCTTTTAATCCGGAAACAATTTGTTCATTGCTTAATCCGAATGCACCGCCGTTTTTTTGTGAAGTATTAGGAAGAGAAATACTTGGAAGCTGTATCTGCGCGCAGGAGGAACAGGCTATGGCAATGATGATAAAAAATATTGAAAACTGCTTGATCATAAAATAATTTTCAGTGGAAATAACAAAACCGTGCCAAACGAAAAATACTTTCATACAATGCAATTTGTTTATTCACAGAGAGAACCAAATAATCATTAACATTATAATTTATGGATGCGACAATTATTACGATTGGCGATGAGCTTTTAATCGGCCAGGTAATAGATACCAATTCATCATGGATAAGTGAAGCGCTTAATAATATAGGGATTTGGGTTAAAAGACGTATTGCAGTTGGAGATGATCATAATGAAATTATTTCAGTACTGGATGGAGCAAAAAACATTAGCGATGTAATATTGATAACAGGTGGTTTGGGACCTACAAAAGATGATATTACAAAAGAAGTATTGTGCGACTATTTTGGAGGCAAAATGATATTTAATGAAGCCATTTTTGTAATGGTAAAAGCCATTTTTGACCGGCTTCAGAGGCCAATGCTGGAGAGCAATCGCCGACAGGCAGAAATACCGGACAACTGCATCCCAATTAAAAATTATAATGGTACTGCGCCGGGGATGTGGTTTGAAAGTGAAAGCAAAATTTTTATTTCTATGCCTGGCGTTCCATTCGAAATGAAAGCCATGATGAGGGAGTCGGTGATCCCCGGGTTAAAAGACCGTTTTCAGCTGCCGGTTATTGTTCATAAAACCATTCACATTATCGGCATCGGAGAATCTTTTCTTGCCGAAAAAATAAGGGATATTGAAAATAATTTTTCCGAAAGCGTCAGGCTTGCTTACCTGCCCAATCTTACGCAGGTACGGCTAAGGATTACAGCTAGAGGTAAAGTCAAAAGTGAATTGGTGGAGCAAGTGGACGAGATTACCAAAAGAATAGAAGAAAGAATTGGTATTTATATATGGGGATATGATGATGATGCACTCGAAAAGAAAATCGGATCCCTATTATTACAGAGGGGACACACGGTATGCACTGCCGAAAGTTGCACAGGAGGATTAATTGCATCTATGATCGCTTCTGTACCGGGCGCCTCAGCATATTACACTGGAAGTATAGTGAGTTATTCAAATGAAATTAAAAGGGATGTTTTAAATGTGGCCGACGAAACGCTCCTGAAATATGGAGCGGTAAGTGAGCAGGCCGTTCAGGAAATGGTACAGGGTGCGCTGCAAAAATTAAAGTCTGACTATGCCATTGCAGTATCGGGTATTGCAGGGCCATCTGGGGGTACAGAAGATAGGCCCGTAGGCACCGTCTGGATAGCAGTAGGAAATAAAGAAAATACAATTGCCGCAAGCTTTCTGTTTCCCGGCGATCGCATGCGGAATATTCAGCGTTCGGCAATAAGTGCCTTAGACATGCTGAGAAAATTCATTTTATCATCCTGAAAAAGCCAATATCTTCCAACAATAATTTTCCTGTGGAAGTTACTCCTAATTCTAACATTAATCTTTATGCTTCTTAAAAAGTAATTAGAGACCATTGCCCCCCATTGGTGGAAAAACAAAACAATAAAATACATACGAAGTTATCGGAATATGGCACTTCCTTAAGAAGCAAAAACATACAATAGGCGGGATATTTTTGCCACTGCTGTATGAGGAAAAGATGTAGTAACCTTTACTTTTTCTGTAATTACTGCGGATTACGGAATATAGAAAATAGCACCTACCATCTAATCCTTCTAGCCGGAAAATCCTGCTTTCATTTCAAAAGGAAGAGGAGGCACCGGAAAAGGAGCTAAGAATGATAATAAAAAAGAGAATAGAAATATTTCATACCGGGCTATGGATGAAATTATTTCACAAATTTCCTTTAGCTATATTAGACACTATAACTGCAGTTATTACTCTTTGCTTAAACTCAATCGTGCCCTTGAGTTTTAACAATCTTATTATAAACTCCGAATAGAAGAAAGGGTGCTGCCCATTGACCAATGAATAAGGCGGTGTGTCTGTTGCCCATTATCTGCAAACTGAGCGAAACACCCATAGACGCCAGGGCAGCCCATAAAAATACATCAGAAGGTATTTGTGCGGTTTTATCTTCTATAGTTTTTGCTACTTCACCTTCCTGGTATTTAGAATTGTTATTTGTATCCATTTTATAGTTTTTAGTTATTTGAGATCACAATTTATTTGCCAGCAGAGATTACCTGCGGAGTTTATTTACATCTTATTTTTATGGGAATGTATTCTCCCATGTTTCCCCTTATTGTTTCCGGCATTCCACATTTTTTAGCCATCTATATCTTGTATATGAAGGTTAATTGTATTTGGATTTGTTTCACTGTTATACTTTTAGCTGTTATTATACTATGAGATTTGACGTTATCACAATACACCCTGAACTTCTGATAGGTCCATTCGACCATTCTATACTAAAGCGTGCTCAGGAAAAACAATTATTGGAGGTAGTTGTTCATAATCTGCGTGATTTTACTGTAGATAAGCATAAGCAGGTGGACGATTACCAGTATGGAGGAGGGGCAGGTATGGTGATGACAGTCGAACCCGTAGCCCGGTGTATTGAATCATTAAAATCAGAGCGCAATTATGATGATGTTATTTATATGTCTCCCGATGGCCATCTGGTAAATCAAGGTATTATCAATAAGCTTTCGCTTTGTGAAAATATTATTATTCTGTGTGGTCACTATAAAGGTGTAGACCAGCGAATCAGGGATCATTTTATTACCAGGGAAATATCCATCGGTAATTATGTTCTAAGCGGTGGAGAGCTTCCTGCAGCAGTCTTAATAGATGCGGTTGGAAGATTGCTTCCCGGAGTTCTAAATGATGAATCATCGGCTCTGTTTGATTCATTCCAGGATAATTTATTAGCGCCACCTGTTTATACCCGCCCCGAAGAATTTAATGGATGGAAAGTTCCGGACGTTTTGCTTTCAGGTAACCTCAAAAAAATCGAGGAGTGGCGATACCAGGAATCTTTAAAACGTACTAAAGAGCAGCGTCCGGATATGCTTGAATAAATGAATGATCAAAGTAAAAGAAACAAATTCCGAAATAGTTATACGCTGAATTCAAATTGCATTTCATTCAGCCTTCGGTAAATACCCTTTCTGTTCATCATTAAATCTTCGTGTTTGCCTGTCTCCACTACTATACCTTTTTCCAGCACTATAATTTTATCCGCATTGCGGATAGTGGAAAGGCGGTGTGCAATAATAAAAGAAGTACGGTTTTTCATCAGCTGCTCCAGTGCTTCCTGAACCAATTGCTCACTTTCACTATCCAAGCTGCTGGTGGCTTCATCAAGGATCAGTATAGCAGGATCTTTTAAGATGGCGCGTGCAATGGCAATGCGTTGCCGCTGGCCCCCCGAAAGCTTCACTCCGCGTTCTCCAACTATGGTTTCGTATCCCTCCGGAAAACGGTTAACAAATTCATCAGCATTTGCCTTTTGTGCTGCAGTTAGTATTTCCTTATCAGGCGCGCCGGGTTTACCGTAGGCTATATTTTCACGTATGCTTCCTCCAAATAAAATTATGTCCTGGGGAACAAATGCAATTTGCCTTCGCAACTGGCTTAAAGGAAATGCAGATGCAGGCCTTTCATCGAAAACTATTCTTCCTTCGCCGGGCTCATAGAAACGCATTAACAGGGATGCAATCGTACTTTTTCCTGCACCACTGGAGCCTACAATAGCCACCACTTCACCCGGTTCTGCCGTAAGAGAAATATTTTTCAATACAGTAATATCAGGCCTTGAAGGGTAAGAAAATTTAACACGGTCAAAACGGACTTGCCCCTGCAAAAGGTAAAAGGGATCAATCTCCTCATTTTCTAAATCCACTTCTTCCCCATTATCGCGTAGGATTTCCCTGACACTATGGGTAGCACCCAACGTTTTCTGCAACTGGCTGAACATATCTGCAAAACCTGCAAAGGTTCCTCCCACAAAAACAGAGAAGATGACAAACATGGTCAGCAAACCTGTTGTTAACTCTCCGTCTTTTATCATATTGGCTCCATACCACATTACAAACGCTATAGTCCCAAAGACACTAAAGATCATAAATGATATAAAGGCACCCCGGAACCGTGCATTCCTGATAGCCGTTTCCACCACTGAAAGAATGCTTTTTGTATAACGGTTTATTTCGAAGTATTCACTTGTAAAAGCTTTGACTATTGAAATACCCTGGAAAGTTTCCTGCACAATAGTTCCGCTTTCCGCCAGCTGATCCTGGGCTCTTTTAGACATCTTCCTGATTCGCTTGCCAAAAAAAACAGCGAGAATCGCAATTACCGGTACCACCGATAGCATTACAAGTGCCAGTTTTGTACTAATAAGAAAAATAAACAGCAGGCCAATAAGAAGTGTAAAAATTCCCCTTAGAAACTCTGCAAGTGTAAACGATAGCGCATCCTGAATCTGAGAAAGGTCTGAAGAAATACGGCTGCTCAGTTCACCTACCCGTTTTTCAGTAAAAAAACTCATAGGCATGCTTAATAATTTTTTATATACATCCCTTCGCATATCTGCCAATGATTTTTCTCCAACTTCCGTAAGCAGGTATACCCGCATAAAAGAAAATATCATCTGTACCGAAAGCTGTATAAAGATGAGAAAAATGATGGTGTTCAAACTCCAGCTGATCTGCTGTATGTTAAAACCAAAACTTTGAATAACAGATGTATTAGCGGAAAGGGATGAAGAGCCTGGTGAAGCGGCATCTATCATTTTTCCAATAAGGAATGGGAATATACTTGTTGAAAAAGCTGAAAAAGCAATAAATACCAACCCCAGAATAAACTTCCATTTGTAGGGCTTTAAATATTTGAAAAGAATTAATGCTTCCTTCAAATTTTCACGCGTGATCTTTACTTTAGACGACTCGGGAATATTGTTTAATTTTTCTGCCATATATTTTCAGAAACAGGTCGAAAAGCCGATCAGGAATAATCAATTTCAATATTAAGACGTGACCGTAAAACATAAATTGTAAAATTACGGATAAGTATGCAGCGAAATAACCCGTACAAGAAATCGCTTATATCTTAACCATATCAACGAAGGATGCAGAATAATGAGTTGTGTAATAATGAAAAAAACGTGACAAAATTTATTTCTGCAGGTATTTTAATGTTGGTGCTTTTTACAGTGACTTCTGTTTATGGACAATCACAAACGTGTACCGATACTTTCAGTAAACGTTTAGAATTATTCAGAAAAGCTACAAATACAGCAAACGGCAACGCGGCATTTTCATGGAAGAGCTCCGGTTTTACCACATCACATAAAGCATCACCCGTTTCTTTTCCGAACGATACCTTACCGCTTCCCCAATATAACCCTTTACGCGATGATGATCCGCTGTATAACAGACGCTACCCGCTGTGGATTCCTATAGCAGAAGTACCGTTAACCAATGGCTTAATATGGTCCTTTGACAGGTATATTTTTAACGATAAGTTCGCATATATAAACGGTGAAACAATCAAAAACAATTTTAAAAATGGATGGGAATGGGATACAGACGACTTCCCTACTAATTTTTCGCTGCATCCTTACACGGGAAGTATTTATTATAATGCAGCGCGATCTAATGGATACAATTTTTATCAGTCCGTTCCCTTTGTTTTGGGGGGCAGCCTTATGTGGGAGTTGTTTATGGAAAATACAAAGCCATCTTACAACGATTTAATAAATACCACAGTAAGCGGGATATTCCTTGGTGAAGTGATTTACCGTCTGAGCTCAAGCATCCTGGATGACCGTAAAACAGGGAAGGCAAGATTGATAAGAGAAATTGCCTGCGCCGTAATTGACCCGGCAAGGGGCTTTAACCGGGTTATACAGGGAAAAGCTTCGCGGGTTACAATGCAGGATGTATACCAGAAAGAACCTCTTTTTCTAACAATTGCAGGTGGCTTACGTCAGGTAAATAATGGAACCAACATAACAACCGGAGCAATAAGCGCTTTGCTAGATTTCGATTTTATTTATGGGAATCCATTTGAATTAAGATTGAGAAAACCTTTTGACTTTTTTCACCTGCGAACCGATTTAAACTTTGGAAATACAAAAGCAATAGTTAATAATGTGATTGGAGAAGGATTTTTATTTGGTACAAATACCAATGATAAAAATAAGATGAAAATGCTGGTTGGGGCCTTTCAGCATTATGATTATTGGAATACCGACAGCTTTGAAATCGGAACAATAGGATTTGGAGGAGGTGTCGTTTCGAGGATGGCCATTTTTAAAAATTGCCGTTTTCAAAATCAACTTTATCTGGCACTGGTACCTTTGGGAGCAAGCAATTCACGGAAAGTACAGAAAGGGGATATTAATTTTGACTATAAAAACTATACTTTTTCCGGAGGGGCGCAAATAAAATTTCAAAGCAATTTGAATTTTGGCCATGGCCAGCTAGCAGCTGCATATTACCTCTACTGGCTTCATACATTCGTCGGTAGACAGGGAAATAATTTGTTGGGGATCTTCCAGCCAAGTATTAGAATCAAGCTTTATCACACTCTGAATGTCGGCTATGAATATCTATGGTATCTCAGGGATGATTATCGCAAGAATGCCCGTACCCTGCACGTGCGCACAGGAGAACAGCGCCTTTTCTTACTTTTCGACTTTGAGAATTTTTAATCCAATTGAGATTCCGACAGCTGGTTTCTGAATCCTTGTAATAAAAACTGATAACTATTGTGATTAGTAGCCGGGAACAAAGGCATTGTTTTTGAAAGTCAGGCTGTGAAACTAAACAAATCGATAATGAAAAAATTTCTTTTAGTAGTTATGCTTGCTGCAGGTATGCATTCCTTATTTGCACAGGTAAATCCAACTGTTCCGGGTGATAGTGTACCCATGTCCGTCAATAAAGCCTTTTTGGAAAAATACCCGGATGTGAAGGGAATGGCCTGGCATAGAACGGCTCAGGGATACCGGGCAGGTTTTAAAAGCCCGGACAATATGGATCAGTTCGCAGACTATGATTCAACAGGTAAAATGATCAGTGAAAATTTAGAAATGAAAAAAGAGAGTCTTCCGGCTAGTGCGATAGATTATATTTCTAAAAACCTTCCGGATCAGCAATACGGAAAAATATACCAGGTTACTAAGCCTGACGGTCTGAAAAATTATGTAGTTAATGTGGGCGGAAAATGGTTACTTTTTGATGCACAGGGAAGCTTTGTTCCTTCGAAATAATTTTTATCACATAAGTACAGGCATAAAACTATTTATGCCTGTTTAGTTTAAATAAAGTGCTTCTTTAACCACTTTAATTACTTTTTCCTGATTTGGTAAAAATGCCTGAACAAAAGGAGGAGCATAAGCTAGAGATGTATCTAATGTTGTGATGCGTTTTATTGGTGCATCGAGATAATCAAAAGCGTGCTTCTGAATTTGAAATGCAAGTTCAGAAGTTACAGATCCAAAAGGCCATGCTTCTTCAAGGATTACCAATCTGTTAGTTTTCCTGACTGAATTAACAACTGTACTGTAGTCCAGGGGCCGTATGGTTCTTAAATCAATTACTTCCGCTTCTATATTTTCCTTGCCCAATTCCTCCGCGGCAGCCAGAGCTACCTTTATCATCTTATTATACGATACGATAGTTACGTCTTTTCCTTCACGTACCACATTTGCCTTACCGATCGGAATTAAATATTCTTCTTCCGGAACTTCTCCCACGTCACCGTACATCACTTCCGATTCAAAGAAACAGACCGGATCATCGTCTCGAATCGCACTCTTTAATAGTCCCTTTGCATCGTAAGGATTCGATACCGAAATCACTTTTAATCCAGGTACGTTTGCCATCCAGTTTTCGAAGCTTTGAGAATGCTGAGCACCCAACTGTCCTGCGGATGCAGAAGGACCCCGGAAAACCATTGGGATGTTAAACTGACCACCTGACATAGAAAGAATTTTTGCTGCGGAATTTACCAGCTGATCAAAGGCAAGCACAGCGAAATTCCAGGTCATAAATTCAATAACAGGCCTTGTTCCATTCATAGCTGCTCCTACACCTATACCTGCGAATCCCAATTCAGAAATTGGTGTATCAATAACACGGCCCGGTCCGAATTCATCAAGCATACCCTGGCTTACCTTATAGGCACCATTATATTCAGCAACTTCCTCCCCCATTAAAAAAACCTTCGGATCGCGGCGCATCTCTTCAATTAAAGCCTCCCGCAATGCCTGGCGAAAAGGGATTTTCCTCGTTTCCATGTTCCATCTAAATTTCGGTAAATATAATTCGAATCTGAGAAGTTACCCCTGAAGCCAGGCTTACAGGAATAAATTCAGATCTGGTTATTATGGTATAAAACCAACTCATCAATCGGAGACTTGATGATAGAGCCAATTTGCAGTTTATAGATCTCTGCTTTTTCCTGTATAATTGAACGGCAGGCACCTGCAACAGAACCGGAAAAGTTGATAGAATACTGATGGACATTGTGATACCGTATGATTACCTGGTCAAATAGTTCTGCAATGGCAGAATAAACAATTTGCTTTATCATGCTATTCTCTGTATTCTCCAGTGCGAAGTGGGCAAATTGCGCCAGAAAGCGATTTGGATGCGTATCATGGTACAAGTGGTTCAATGTTTCATCCCGGGTGTATTGATATTTACTTACAAACTTGATTTCCATATTAGCCGAAAACAAGCCGCGCAACCAGCTGCGCAATAATAAGCGACCTATATGGGCCCCACTGCCTTCATCTCCCAGAACATAACCAAGTGAATCGATGCTATCGATAATATTTTCTCCATCGTAAAAACCGCTTCCCGAACCGGTGCCTAGAATAATTACAAATCCCTGTTTTCGGTGAAGCAATGCCCTGCAGGCACCAAGCAAATCGGTTTCCACAAAAATTTCAGCGTGCGGAAAAGACCTTTTTAATGCTGCTTTAATTTTTAATTTATTCTCCATTGCACCGCATCCGGCTCCATAAAAGTAAATATGGCGGATAGTTAAACCGGGCAGCAAAGGAATTACCTGATTAAAGATGGTTTGACAGATTTCTTCTTCGGTAAGAAAATAAGGATTTAATCCCGTAGTTTGAACGGAGTACAAATGCTCCCCATCAATTAACCGCCAATCACATTTGGTAGATCCAGCATCTACTATTATCTGGCTCATTCTTGATCTTAATATTCGTCTATTAAAAATAAAGTAGGTCCAGGATAATCAAACAAGTATTTTAATATATCCTGAATCAAAACCCGTGACTGCATAATCTGAAAATTTTTACAACTTGCGCAAAATTAATCACTACCTGTAGTTTATAATACTGTATGACGTTATTACAATCTCTTCAAAAAACTTTTTTACCATCAGCGCCAAAGCCATCATCCTTAATAGTAGTCGGAACAGTCGCTTTTGACTCTATTGAAACTCCATTTGGAAAATCAGAGCGCATTATTGGAGGTGCAGCAACCTATATTTCGCTCGCTGCTTCGTATTTTATAAAAAACATTCAGCTTGTTTCTGTAGTCGGGGGTGATTTTCCCAGGCAGGAAATTGCAGCAATGAATGCACGCGGGATTCAGACAGAAGGACTACAGATTAAAGAAAATGAAAAATCCTTTTTCTGGAAAGGATCGTATCATCTTGACATGAATACTCGTGATACACTGGTAACAGATTTAAATGTTCTGGCAACCTTTGATCCTGTAGTTCCGGATAGTTACCAAAATAGTGATTTTTTAATGCTAGGGAATTTGACTCCATCTATACAGATATCTGTAATAAACAGGCTAAAAAAGCGTCCTAAATTAATTGTGCTTGATACCATGAATTTTTGGATCGAACATAACCGGCAAGAACTTTTTGAAGTATTTACTATGATTGATGTACTTACTATTAACGATGCGGAGGCGCGCGAGTTGAGCGGCGAATATTCGTTAGTTAAAGCAGCAAGAAAGATACTGGACATGGGCCCTAAATATCTTATAATTAAAAAAGGGGAACACGGTGCGTTACTCTTCCATGAGAACAATGTATTCTTTGCTCCCGCACTACCATTGGAAGAAGTATTTGACCCAACCGGGGCCGGAGATGCGTTCGCAGGTGGGTTTATCGGCTACCTGTCCCGTACAAATGATATTTCTTACGACAATATGAAACGCTCAATTATTTATGGTTCTGCAATGGCGTCTTTTTGTGTCGAGAAATTTGGAACCGAGCGGCTGACGGACTTAACGGAAGAAGATATTGAAGAACGTGTGCAGGATTTCGTAGACCTGGTACAGTTCGATATTTCCCTTGTAGAATAACGTGTTTTATATTACAAGCACGCAGTCAGGCAATATTTTCGACTGCTTTATTTACTCTTATTAAATTTTTTGAAAGAAGATATTCAGCAATTTGTACTGCATTTGTTGCAGCGCCTTTCCGAAGATTATCAGCCACTATCCAGCAATTCAATGTATTTGGTTGGGAAATATCACGGCGTATTCTTCCTACAAATACATCATCCTTGCCTTCGGCAGAAACCGGCATTGGATAAAAGTTATTTGGAGGATTGTCCTGGACTATTACTCCGGGTGAATTCGACAAAATAGAATATACTTCATTCAACTCAAAATCATTTTCGAATTCAACATTTACGCTTTCAGAGTGGCCACCAATTACTGGAATCCGAACTGCTGTAGCGGATATTTGGATCTGAGGTGCCCTCATAATTTTCCGCGTTTCATTCACCATCTTTATCTCTTCCCTGGTATAATCATTTTCGACGAATACATCGATGTGGGGAAAGCAATTCATATCGATCTGATGAGGGTATACTGACTTGTCTTTATTTCCACTGCGCTCCTGCAGAAGTTGTTTTACAGCTTTAAAACCAGTGCCGGTTACCGATTGATAGGTGGAAACAACAATTCTTTTTATAGAATACTTTTTATGAAGAGGATTGAGCACCAACACCATTTGAATCGTAGAGCAGTTGGGGTTTGCAATAATCTTATTATTTTCAGTTAAAATATCGCCATTGATTTCCGGAACAATCAAAGGAATATCAAGATCCATTCTCCACCAGGATGAATTATCTATCACAGTGGTTCCTGAAGAAGCAAAAACTGGTGCCCATTCTTTCGATACTGCTGAACCTGCTGAAAATAAAGCAATGTCAGGGTGTTTTTGAACAGCTTCTTTAATTTCAACAAGGATGTGTTTCGATCCGCCAAATGTAATTTCCTTTCCTGCAGATCGCTCTGATGCAACGGGAATTAATTCAACCATAGAAAAATCTCTTTCCTCCAGTACTTTTAGCATGGTGGTTCCAACTAAACCTGTTGCGCCGATTACTGCAATCTTCATCTTAAGTTTTAGGAGTAAAATTCTTTAAAAGATTTGATACTGCTGCTCCTACCTTTCAAGTATATCTATTTTATCAAAAACATCTTCCGGATTGCTTCCTGGTTATTGCAGATCAGTTGCATAGAATAAATTCCTGGCGGGAGTGTTGAAAGATCAAGTGATTTATCATTAGAGCCTTCCTTTATCCACTCATCAGCGTAAACAACTCTTCCTGTCATATCATATATTTTCAGTATGATGGGACTGCTGCTGCCTGAAGTTACTGCTATCTTGATTTGCCCGTTATTAGGGTTGGGAAATATAGAGAAATTAAACTGAGAAGGATCTTCTAATAAAGATTCTTTTTCGGACAGTGTTGTAAACTCAAACCGTGCAGAAAAGGAAGAATGGGCTGTATCACATTTAGAACCCACCATCCAGGAATATGTGGTGCCGGCAGATAACCCTTTTAATGTTTTGCTGTTGATTGCAGAATGCGCCTTCTGCCAACCATTGGTGTTTTTTACTTTGTAGTAAATACGGTATCCTGTAGGCATGGTGGAGGAATCCTTCCAGGAAACCGTAGCGGAAGAAGCAGTAATCTCACTGACCTGACCTTTATACGGTGTAGTACATAGATTCTCGGTGATAGTATAGTCCAGGTAAGCAGCGCCATTTAAACTATCGTTAATTCCAGTAAACCACCCTCCCACATATAAGTCACCTAAATAGCTGACATTACTAAAAATTGCTCCAGCACCTCCCCAATTCAAATCACTCCACTCAATTCCATCCCAAACCATTATAGGTTGTTTCAAATCTCCGGAAACATATAAAACTCCATTGGCGCTATAAACCACATTGACTTCTACAGTACGAATTCTGGCAAGAGTATCCCAAGTATAACCTGACCATGTGGCAAGGCTGTGCGCTTCTATCTCACCCGCCTGTTTAAAATCACCGCCAACAATCAACTCATTTTGAAATGTATCCAATGCATCGACATAAGCACCATAGTCATCATTAGGAATAATAACCCCACTGCTTAGCGAATGCCATTTTATTCCATCCCATCTCGCTATATTATTTACAACGCTATCTCCTGCTTTTTCAAATCTTCCACCGGCAATTAAATTTCCATTATAGTTATAGATTCTCTTCACATTAGGATCAGCTCCTTGGCTAATACCATCTCCCAATGCATGCCATTCAAAAACACTGTCAAACCGGGCAATGTGATTGACTGTTACATCTTTGTTTTCGTTGTAAGAAGTATTAAAATAACCTCCCGCATATAAGATATCTTTCCAAACGCCAAGTGTATTCACAGTACCGCTAAAAGACCCTACAATTACAAACCGGTCATCTTGAATATAACCTACTAAACCATCATCCAACGCTGCATAAATTTTTCCATGGTAGTACTTAAGATCATTCACCGCATGTGGTAATTCCGCAGTGGTATGCCATGCAGTGCCATCCCAAACAGCAAGGTTTTCCACATTCAAATCATCACCGACACGCACAAAATCACCACCTACATATAAAAGGTTCGATTGAGAGTCTACACACAATGCATTCACAAAACCATTTACTCCATCTCCCAAAGGTCGCCAGACCTGTGCGGACAATTTCTGCATCATCACGATAATCATCAGGTAAAAAGACAATTGATGTTTCATTATTTTAGAATTAAAAGCGGTTTGGAAAATACGCTATCATTTTTCACGATAAGAATACATATAAAAGATACAGACAAAATATAATGAATTCATCAAATAATGGCATTAGCATGCCGGACTGACAATACAGCAACGGCCGAACTGCATATCAACATCACATAATTCTTTAAAAGATTTGATACTGCTTGAAATAAAAAACCCTGCGTAGAAGCAGGGCCAAAAGTGAGACTAAGGTTTTTACAGTACCTCAACGAGGATTTTAAATACAAAAAACAAAAAGATGCCGGCTACAAGCCAGGCTCCGATCTCTTCAATTAATTTAGTGTTTGTTTTCATGATAACGGCGTTTAATAATATTAAGAGCAACTTAAAGTTGATAAACCTTCATTAAGAAAGTATAAAAAGTTTTGCACATATAAATTAACGTAACCATTCTTTGAAATATATGCACTATCAGCGTTAATCAAATCTTTTACAGTATAAAGACAAAAAAGTTAAATTAAGGTTTAATCCAGGCTATAAAATGAAACGCCGCCATCTATTTAAGATAGCAGCGTTTTACTTACGTTTTGTCTCTTACTATGCTTCTGCTTTCACTTTTCCTTTTGCCTTTGATACCACTTCTTCAGTGATTGCAGCAGGAGATGGGGCATAGTGGGAAAATTCCATAATAGAAGTAGCACGTCCCGAAGTAATGGTTCTTAATTGAGTTACATAGCCAAACATTTCGGAAAGCGGAACCTTTGCCTTAATAACCTGGGCATTGGCTTTCATCTCCATTGACTCCAGATGACCACGGCGGCGGTTTAAATCACCTACCACATCACCGGTGTATTCTTCAGGGCTCACAATCTCCACTTTCATAATAGGTTCAAGCAAAATAGGATTTGCCTTTGAGCACGATTCACGGTACGCATATTTCGCACAAAGCTCAAATGCCATCTGGTCAGAATCCACGTTGTGGTAGCTGCCATCATACAGTCTCACTTTTAAATCATCAACAGGAAACCCTGCCAATACACCAGCTGCCATAGCAGACTTAAATCCTTTTTCCACTGCCGGAACAAACTCGCGGGGAATGGCGCCGCCGAAAATATCATTGATAAATACCAATCCTTTTTCACCCTCACCCACCGGACCTACCTCTACATGGATGTCTGCAAATTTACCACGTCCCCCTGTCTGCTTTTTAAAGAGTTCACGGTGCTTAACTGTTTTAGTAATGGTTTCTTTATAAGCAACCTGGGGAGCACCCTGGTTGCACTCCACTTTAAATTCACGCTTCAACCGGTCTACAATAATCTCAAGGTGAAGCTCTCCCATTCCACTAATAATGGTTTGGCTTGTTTCATCATCAACTCTTACTTTAAATGTCGGGTCTTCTTCCGCAAGCTTTGCCAGAGCATTTCCTAATTTATCCACGTCTGCCTGTGTTTTCGCCTCAACAGCAATAGAAATAACAGGATCAGGGAATTTAATGCTCTCAAGTGTGATAGGATGTTTTTCATCACACAGCGTATCTCCGGTTCTTATTTCTTTAAAGCCCACAGCAGCTCCTATGTCTCCGGCTTCAATACTATCAACCGGATTCTGCTTGTTTGCATGCATTTGAAAAATACGCGAGATGCGCTCTTTTTTTCCGGTGCGGGTATTTAAAACATACGATCCTGCATTTAGTGTTCCGGCATATACTCTGAAAAATGCGAGCCGGCCCACAAAAGGATCTGTCATAATCTTAAAGGCAAGAGCAGTGAAGGGCTCCTTTGAATCCGGCTTGCGGCTTTCTTCTTCTTCTGTATCCGGGTTTATCCCTTTAACCGGTTCAATATCAACAGGTGATGGCAAATAAGCAATTACAGAATCAAGCATTGCCTGCACTCCTTTATTCTTAAAAGAGGAGCCACATAGCATTGGGATGATGGCAATATCTATCGTTGCCTTTCGGATGGCAGCCATCATTTCATCCACAGTAATCGAATTCGAATCTTCGAAATATTTCTCAAGAATACTATCGTCGTATTCAGCTACTGCTTCCACCATTTTAGTGCGATATTCTGCAACTAATTCTTTCATATCCTCAGGAATAGGAATCTCTTTGTACGTCATGCCCATCCCTGCTTCATCCCAGATGATGGCTTTATTAAGCACCAGATCCACCACTCCTTTAAAAGAATCTTCTTCCCCAATAGGCAATTGAAGCGGAACAGGGTTGGCACCGAGCTTTTCTTTTACCTGTTTTACCACATCTAAAAAATCTGCACCACTTCGGTCCATTTTGTTTACGAAACCAATTCGTGGAACTTTATACCGGTTAGCCTGGCGCCATACTGTTTCAGACTGTGGTTCTACTCCGCTTACGGCACAAAATAGGGCAACAACGCCATCGAGCACACGCAGTGACCGTTCCACCTCTACCGTGAAATCTACGTGACCGGGAGTATCAATAATATTGATCTTGTATTCCTTGTCTTTGTATTTCCAAAAACATCGCGTAGCGGCAGAAGTAATTGTAATTCCACGCTCCTTTTCCTGCACCATCCAGTCCATAGTCGCAGCACCGTCGTGCACCTCTCCGATTTTATGCGATACACCGGTATAGTATAGTATACGTTCTGTAGTTGTTGTTTTGCCCGCATCTATGTGCGCAGCTATCCCGATATTTCGGGTAACTCTTAAATCCTGAGCCATAATATTTTTTTGGAATGATTAAACTCTGAAATGAGCAAATGCCTTATTAGCCTCTGCCATTTTGTGAGTGTCTTCTTTTTTCTTGAACGCAGATCCTTCACCTTTTGAAGCAGCAATGGACTCGGCAGCCAGCTTATCAGCCATCGATTTTCCATTACGGTCAGATGCATATTGTATCAGCCACTTCATTGCTAAAGCCGTTTTCCTGCCAGCCCGAACTTCTGCCGGAATTTGAAAAGTAGCTCCGCCTATACGACGGCTGCGGACTTCTACCGAAGGCATCAGGTTTTCCACCGCTTTTTTCCAGATAGCGTAACCATCCTCTTTGGTAGATTCAGCAATTCTATCTACAGTATCATAAAATATCTTATAGGATAGTGTCTTTTTTCCGCGCTCCATTAATGTATTCACAAAACGGGTAACCAGTTCATCATTAAACTTAGGATCTGGTATCAGGGGACGTTTTTTTGCTTTTGTTTTTCTCATGGTAAAAAATCAGAAAAAGAAATGTTATATTTTACTTCAAATTGAAATTGAGGAAATAAAGTTCAGTTGAAATTCAACCAGTCTATATAGGTATACAAACCAGTAATTATTTTTTAGCCGCAGCACCCGCCTTCGGCCTTTTGGTTCCATATTTTGACCGGCTTTTTTTACGGTCATTTACACCAGCCGTATCCAATGCTCCCCTTACAATATGGTATCGGACACCTGGAAGATCTTTTACCCTGCCTCCGCGAATAAGTACAATAGAGTGTTCCTGTAAATTATGTCCTTCACCTGGGATGTAAGAAATTACTTCTATTCCATTCGTAAGACGAACCTTTGCTACCTTCCGTAAAGCAGAATTGGGTTTCTTTGGTGTGGTAGTATACACACGGGTGCAGACACCTCTTTTTTGGGGTGAACTGTTCAAAGCTCTTGACTTGCTCTTGGCCTTTATAATCGTTCTTCCTTTCCGTACTAATTGCTGAATGGTTGGCATTTGATACTGCTATTATTTAAGAGGCGCAAAAGTAGAACAAATTTGCAGTAATTGCAAGCTATCTCCTTAGCAATTAGCTCATTTTAAAAGCCATACATACTATATTGTTTTCATTAACCATTAAAATACCCTGTACAATCATTTTTATTTTCAAGCTACTTTTAAAGTAATATTAGGTAGACCAATGTGAAAAGCCTGTTGCGCTTGTATTCCAGCGCTTCGAATACTAACATTTGTATATTTGCTTAAAGACTCTTGGTATGAAAATAATTTTCCTTCTTATTGCAATTTCCTTTTTTTTCATCTTTCCTTTTTATTCTAATGCAGCCTGTAACCTGACTGCTCCAAAGGTTACCGTTATAAATGTAACGGCATGTGAAATAGCCATATCATGGAAACCCGTTATGAATGCTGCTTACTATAAAGTGCGGATTAAAAAAACAGGAGACAATAAGTGGGGAGCGAATGTTAAAGTGGGCGATGCTACCAATTATACTTTTAGCGGGCTTGAAGCCAATGCGGAGTATACGACACAGGTAACTCCGTTTTGCAGTAATGACAGCAAAGGACCACTAACACATACCAAGGTGACAACACAGTTCTGTTCCCTTCCTGAAAATGTGGAAGTAACCGATATCAGTAATAAATCGGCTACTGTAATATGGAATGTTTGCGGAGGTGGCGCTAATTCGCAGGTCCGATATCGTGTTAAAGGCAATACAGACTGGAAAGTTGTAAAGGCGCAAAGCAGCACTTCCGTGAAGTTAACCGGATTAAACAAATCAATGGTTTACCAGTATGGGGTGAACACGTGTAACGATGAATCATTATGGACACCTACTTCCACTTTTAAAACTTTAGATACTGCCTTCTGGAAACCAAATATTTTAGTAATATATCTTGATGACAGCCGGTATGATCCGTTTGCACCAAATGGAGGTCCGTCCTTTTATAAATCACCCGGAATCAATCGTATCGCTAATGAAGGCGTACGGTTTGTATATGCTTTTCCTGCCACTTCACTTTGCTCACCAAGTCGTGCCTCAATAATGACCGGGTTGTATCCGCATCACCATGGAGTTATCAGCAATGCAACGGTTAAAAATTTAGGACACGTAACTGCAGCTGAGATTCTTCACGGACAAGGATATTATACAGGATTTGTAGGTAAATATGGCTTTGAGCAGTTCCCCGATGTGGATGGTTATGATTACTACTGCGAATCCTCAACTGACCAATACTGGGATGCAAAGTACGATTACAATGGAGATTTCAATGTTGTTATTCCGGGCCATAAGACTGACGTTATTACCAGCAAATCACTCGAATTTTTAAATGCTGTTCCTGCCGGGAAAAAATTTTTATTGTATGTAGCTCATAAAGCTCCCCATGTTCCTTTGGACCCGAGAACACAGGATCTTGGTATTTATGCCGATAAAAAAATGCCTTTCCCAAACAATTTTGAAAAGTGGGAGAAGAATATTCCTTCCGAATACTACGAGTGCAGTAATGTAAATAAGGATAGTGAAGGATTAAATAATCAGCTGGAATCCTATTACGAGATGCTCGCAGGTGCAGAAGCCAGTATCGATACCATTCTTACTACGCTGGATAGAAAGGGAATATTGGACAGTACCCTGGTAATTTTTTCCAGTGATAATGGATTAATGATCGGTGAGCATGGATTAGGAGGAAAAGAAATTGCTACGGAAGAATCCATCAGATTACCAATGTTTCTCCGCTATCCGAAATGGTTTGTTCCGGGAACTGTTGTGAACGATGAAATGGCTATGAACATTGACATTGCACCTACTATTCTTGATGCAGCAGGAATTCCGGATACTTTTAAAATGGATGGTATCTCAATGCGTGGATTGGTAGATCATACCAGTCATAGGAAAGAGTTGCTGTACGAATATTTTTACAGGGGAAGTTGCAATCCCACAATTACTGCAGTGAGGGATTTCAACTATAAATATATTGATAGCAGATGTACTTCCACCGTAGAAGAATTTTATGACCTGGTTAATGATCCTAAAGAAAATCTTAACTTAATTAATTCTTCCAACTACGGCTCTGAGATTCAAAAATACCGGGATAAAATGGATTCATTAAAGCAAGTGTATGGTTATATATTATTGGCGGATACTATTGAGCCCTGCAAAATGTATCATAAAGATGAGAGCATTATAAAATTCCGGGATAATCAAGAATATGTTTTTCCCGATTTTACAGCGAAAATCTATCCCAATCCTGGAAGCCAGCAATTAACTATCGAGCTTCACTTAAATGAAGCTCCCAAAGCGGCTATCACTATTTATGATTTGTACTCAATACCTGTTATGAAGAAAGATATCAATGGCGGAGAAGATATAGATTACAAAGTAACTTTTGAGTTATCATCTTTGCCTGCCGGTGTTTATTTCATTGGTATCGATTGTGGCAGCGAAAGGAAGCTTTTTCGATATCTTAAGATAGATTAAACGTCATTGGCTTTTACTTATTAATATTTTTGACTGATTCCCGAAAAAGAAAGAGGAAAATGATCTCTCTTTCTATCTTTGGCTACGATCTTTATAAGTATGAAATATCCACCATTGCCAAAAAAAGTTTTTATTGAAAACAGGAAAAAGTTTTCACAACAGCTTTTACCAAATTCCATAGCTATTTTTTTATCGAATGATGAAATGCCGAAGAGCGGTGATTCCACTTTTCCATTTCGTCAAAATGCCGATCTCTTTTATCTATCTGGTATAGATCAGGAAGATACTATGCTGCTGTTATATCCTGATTGCGCTCTGGAAGAATACCGGGAAACGCTTTTACTACGTCGGACAAACGAAGTAATTGCGGTTTGGGAAGGGCACAAATATACTATTGAGGAAGCCCGGGAGCAGTCCGGCATTCAGCAGGTAATGTGGATCGATGAATTAGAAACTATACTGCATATGCTGATGGTATATGCAGACCATGTGTACCTGGATTCTAACGAAAATTACAGAGCCCATCCCCAGGTGAATGACAAGAATTTACGATTTACACACCAGTTGATGGATCGTTTCCCTTTGCATCAATACCATCGGAGTGCACAAATTTTATTACCTCTTCGCCAGATTAAATCTGAAACAGAGATCAATCTCATTAAGGAAGCAATAAGAATAACTGCGGCTGCATTCGACCGTGTTCTTAAGTTCGTCAGACCCGGTGTTACTGAATACGAAATTGAGGCTGAAATAACACATGAATTTTTAAGGAACCGTTCAACCGGCCATGCTTTTAGCCCCATTATTGCAAGCGGGAAAAACACCTGCGTGCTTCACTATGTTGATAATAATCAAACCTGCAACGATGGTGATTTGCTATTGCTTGATTATGGTGCTGATTATGCTAATTATGCTGCCGATCTAAC
Organism: Chitinophagales bacterium; assembly: GCA_013816805.1. NCBI lineage: Bacteria > Pseudomonadati > Bacteroidota > Chitinophagia > Chitinophagales > Chitinophagales bacterium. Next base: position 52,581 of record JACDDS010000009.1, read on the forward strand.
CCGCACTATTCCGGTAAATGGAAAATTCAATGTACGCCAAAAGGACGTTTACAATGCAGTCTTAAGAGTCCAGCAAGAGGCTACAAAAATGCTCAGACCCGGCACTATTATTCATCAGTACCATGATGAGGTTGGAAAGATCATGGAAAAAGAATTGATTGGCCTCGGATTACTGAAGAAAGAGGAGGTTGAACAGCAGGATAAAATGAAACCTCTTTATAAGAAATATTTTATGCATGGCACCTCTCATCATTTAGGATTAGATGTACACGATTTTGGCTCCCGTTTTCACGCCCTGCAACCAGGAATGGTATTCACGTGTGAACCGGGAATCTATATTCCGGAAGAAAAGATTGGAATAAGGCTTGAGAACGACGTATTGGTTACCGAAGGTGATCCAATAGATTTAATGTCTATGATTCCGGTGGGAGCTGAAGAGATCGAAGCACTAATGCAGAAGAGATAGCATAATCTCAGTAATAATATTTCTTTTCGTTTCATTAAACAAGCGACCTCAATTCCAGGCGGTTACTTAATGGTAACATGCTTAAACGTTCATCTGTCATTCGCGTATCAATATGATTTTCCTCTACAGGAATAACTTTCCAATGGTTCCCATGTGACCTGTTCAATGCAATTACAATTTCGTAGAAATTCCATCCTCTGTTAGAATCTATCATATACATGCCGGGATCAAATTTTAATCCTATTTCAATTAATTTCCCGCAGGTATCCTGCAGAAAGGAACATGCGGGCAGCCAATTAATGTTAGCACGTACTTCATCAAACTTTTCTATTTGTTGATTAATGTAATCGATCATATTATTTGATCCCGAATCATTGCCTATTTGCCATCCCAAACGAACTATTATTGCATCCGGATTTTGATATACAATTCTTTCTTCTGCCTTTCTCTTTTCAAAACCATACCCTGCTTCTGCATCCGGTATTGAAGTTGCAGTGAACGGGCCAGCAGTATAATTTGAAAAAACCAGATTGGTACTTGTAAAAATAAATTGAATATTTAAAATGCGATAAATCCATGCAAGTTCACCGGGCCATTCATAATTTACTTTCCAAGTCTCATTTTGCGTTCCCGTTGGCTTAGATGCTATGGCTAGATGATAGATCATATCCGGGTTAACAGCTTTCACAAAATCCTCCATGATTTGGTAATCATTTATTGAAACCTCTTGACGGTCCCACGTTATTACTTCAATATGATTTGCTCTAAGCTGTTCACATAAAATGGAACCTACCGTGCCGCGTGAACCCGTTACCAAAGCTTTCACAAAGAGATTTTTATACGAAAATATTTATTTGAACACTATGGGAACGATAATAATAATTTGGCGACGATCAGTTAAAAAAAATTGGTAACCTACACTCCGATGCAGCTTGGATTTCAGTTACCAACTTCTTGTTCACCCTAAAACTAAAACAAGAAGAATTTTTGAATCAGTATATACGATTCAATAATCATAATGATGTGATACTTGGTTTTGGTGTCTTGCTTTAAACAATTGCTCTTAAAAACTATTGAAAATTTATTTTACAAAGGTGAGTTTAAAAGTGTATCATCGATCATTTTCGATGTTAAAGTTTTCTTAAAGTAGATTGACTCTAAAAAATAATAAAGCTACCCAATACATGAAAATTTCACTGTGGCGGTGAACCAAGTCGAACCGATGACTTTCTGTTGCAATCTCGCCGTTTGTGGGCTAGCTAACTGAGCTACTATCAACTCAGAAGTTACATCCGTTACATAAAAAAATTAAAGCGCTACAACATTGTAACGCTTTAACTTGAAGTGGAGGTGAACGGAGTCGAACCGATGACCCTCTGCTTGCAAAGCAGATGCTCTAGCCAACTGAGCTACACCCCCATTTATTTTTATCAATTTTAATATGCTTTGCCGGCAATCCCTGTATTTTTTTTATTGTGTAGGCCCGGGCAGAGTTGAACTGCCGACCTCTACATTATCAGTGTAGCGCTCTAACCAACTGAGCTACGAGCCTATAATTCCGCCTGGGCTTTACATAAACTAAAAGAACAAAAAATATTAATGCGTTTAAGCTGATTAAACGCAAGTGCGCAAAAGTAAAATTTTTCCTGAAATGAAATTACCTTTTAATTATTACATTGATCGTTAGGTAAAGGATTTAAATTGAATTTTCATTTACAATCTTCAGATACTTAGCCAATAGATGAAAAATTTTTTTTTATATACGGGTATGGCATACCTGGTATTGTCCTGTCTATTACTCTATGAAACCCATTTTATTTTTCCGGATAGCGACATAAATAATGGCAAGACATCACCTCATCTTTTCATAAGTTTCTATAATGTGGAAAATCTTTTTGATACTGTTGATGCCCCCGGGATTGATGATGCAGAATTTCTTCCCGAAGGAAAACATGAATGGAACACTAGAAAATACAGCACCAAGCTAACTCATATTGCGAGTGTAATTAAAAGTATGAATGAAGGTCAGGGAGCGGATATCGTGGGTTTAGCAGAAGTTGAAAATATGGGAGTGGTAAAGGATTTAATCGCTGATCCTCAATTAAAAGCTCTGAAATATGGAATTGTCCATCATGAATCACCTGATACACGCGGAATTGATGTGGCAATGATCTACAAAAAGAATTGCCTTCGGGTAACAGGCACGAGATTTTTTCATGTCAATATCAGTAAATACGATGACAAGCCCACAAGAGATATTGTAATGGTAGAAGGCATCGACATTAAAGATGATACACTCCTCTTTTTTCTTAACCACTGGTCGTCAAGGAGAGGAGGAATAAAAGAAACCGAGCCAAAGAGACGGGCGGCAGCAATGGTTTTGAAAAAAGCAATAGATTCCATTGAGTTTTATCATCCTTATTCAAAAATAATTGTGATGGGAGATTTTAATGAAAATCCTACTGACCCTGCTATTACCGGGATACTTCATGCCACTAAATTTCCTGATTTCACTTCGTCAAATTCTCTATACAACGCCGCTAACAATTTCAATTGGAGAACAGGTGAAGGCACGGAATGGTATCACGGAGATTGGAGCCGTTTTATTCAGATAATTTTTTCAACCTCAGTTATAAAAAACCAATTGGATCTGAACGGAAAATTTAATGACATCCATATTTTTAAACCGCCATGGCTTATGATTGAAGATACCTTTTATCATCAATTAGTTCCATACCGGACCTTTGAAGATGGAAAACCAATTGGATACAGTGATCATCTTCCGGTTTATTCACAGCTTGATTTATAGCTTTGCCTGTTGGAATGATATTGTAATTTTGGTTGTTTAGATGTAAAATTTAGAAACAATTAATTCCATATTCGGAATGGCAATGATTTTAGTCTGCTTGAAGAAATTTAAATTATATGGGTGTTGAAACAAAAATCTTAGAGGAAGTAGTAATAAAATTTGCGGGGGATTCAGGTGATGGCATGCAATTAACCGGTGGTCAATTCACTAATACATCGGCATTGTTTGGAAATGATTTAGGAACCTTCCCCGATTTCCCGGCAGAAATACGGGCTCCGCAGGGAACACTTGCCGGTGTATCCGGCTATCAGCTAAATTTTGGCAGTAAGGAAATCTTCACACCTGGCGACTTGTGTGATGTATTAATTGCAATGAATTCAGCTGCTCTTAAAGTGAACCTGAGCAATCTGAAAAGTGATGGAATCATCATCGCCAATATATCAGGTTTTGATGTAAAAAACCTAAAGCTTGCCGGGTATGATAAAAGCCCGATTGACGATGGGTCGCTGGAAGGGTTCAACCTTATAAAGATGGATGTTACAAAGCTTACACGCGATGCTATAGAAGATATTCCATTGGGCGTAAAGGAAAAAGACCGCTGTAAAAATATGTTTGTGCTGGGTTTTTTGTATTGGATGTTCGATAGGCCCATGGAAAATACAATCAATTTTATTCAATCTAAGTTTTCAAATAATGAAGATGTGCGTGAAGCCAATTTACGTGTATTAAAAGCTGGATATCATTACGGTGATACCACCGAAACTTTTACTACCCGTTTTCATGTGGAAAAGGCAAAGATGGAACCTGGCACCTACCGCAATATCATGGGAAACCAGGCTGTGGCTATAGGACTGGTAGCTGCATCGCAAAGATCAGGATTACCTCTATTCCTGGGCTCTTATCCAATTACTCCAGCCTCAGATATCCTGCATGAATTAGCAAAGTATAAAAACTTTGGAGTCAGAACATTCCAGGCGGAAGATGAAATTGCTGCCATATGTTCCTGTATTGGAGCTTCATTCGGGGGATCATTAGCAATTACTACTACGTCCGGGCCAGGCATGGCTTTAAAAGCTGAGGCCATGGGATTAGCGGTTATGCTTGAAATTCCACTAATTATCTGTAACATACAAAGAGGCGGACCATCCACAGGGTTGCCAACAAAAACAGAACAATCAGATCTAATGCAAGCCATTTATGGCAGAAATGGTGAATGTCCAATGCCTGTAATTGCAGCAAAATCACCTGCGGATTGTTTCGATGCAGTCTTTGAAGCCTGTAAAATTTCCGTTCAGCACATGACTCCAGTAATTTTTTTAAGCGATGGTTATATTGCAAATGGAGCCGAACCCTGGAAGTTTCCGCTGACAAGTCAACTGGATGAAATTAAAGCGGAGTTTGCGAAACCGTTAGAAAATAATGAAAAATTTCTACCCTATCAGCGGGATGAAAAACTTTCACGGCCCTGGGCTGTTCCCGGAACCAAAGGACTGGAACACCGGATTGGAGGTTTGGAAAAGGAAAATATTACCGGTAATATTTCTTATGAAGCACAAAATCATGAATTCATGGTGAAGCTGCGCGAAGAAAAAGTTAACCGGATTTCGGATTATATTCCCTTACAGGAGTTAGACAATGGTCCTGAAAAAGGCGAACTTCTTGTTGTAGGATGGGGAGGTACATACGGTGCCATTAAAGCCGCTGTTAAGGAATTATTAACCGAAGGCTATAAAGTTTCTCATATTCACCTCCGGCATTTAAAGCCGTTTCCTAAGAATCTCGGTGAGATCCTTAATAATTTTGAAAAGGTGATGATACCGGAAATAAATAATGGTCAACTGGTTAAAATTATCAGGGATAAATTTATGATACCGGCAATACCCTATAACAAAATACAGGGCATTCCCATACAGAAGACAGAGTTAATAGTAAAGATTAAAGAGCTATTGCAATAAATATTTTCAACAAAAGCAGTTTAGCATTGTACAATATTTAAATCTGAAAAATGGCAGATATACTGATCCCGGATGCATTAGAATTAAAGCTTAGCCCTAAAGATTTTCAAACGGACCAGGATGTACGATGGTGTCCCGGCTGTGGAGATTATTCTATTTTAAAACAAGTGCATACCATTCTTCCTCAATTGGGTTTGAAAAAGGAAAATATTGTTTTTATCAGTGGCATCGGATGCTCTTCCCGATTCCCTTATTATACAAATACCTTCGGAATGCATTCCATTCACGGCAGGGCAACTGCTGTGGCTTCGGGATTAAAGGCTACACGTCCTGAGCTCAGTGTTTGGATAGTTACTGGAGATGGGGATGCAATGTCAATTGGAGGCAACCATTTTATCCATTTATTGCGAAGAAATTTTGATGTTAATATTTTGCTTTTCAATAATCAAATTTATGGTTTAACGAAAGGTCAATACTCCCCCACTTCAGAAGAAAATAAGATAACAAAATCCACTCCTTATGGCTCCGTGGATCATCCTTTTAATCCCATTGCATTGGCATTAGGCGCAGATGCCACATTTGTTGCCCGGTCTATAGATCGAGATCCGGCCCATCTGCAACAAATGCTGTTGCGAACCTGGAAACATAAGGGTGCCTCATTCCTGGAAATATATCAAAACTGCAATATCTATAACGATGGAGCATTTGAAATTTTCACCGAAAAGGCAACCAAAAAAGAGAACGATCTTTTTCTTGTTCACGGTCAGCCGTTAGTGTTCGGTAATCTTGAGGATAAAGGCATCCGGCTTGACGGATTTACACCCCAGGTGGTCAGCCTAACAAACGGATACTCTAAGGATGATCTGATGATTCACGATGAAAACGACATCAATAAATCAATGATACTCTCGCGGCTTTATGAAATGAAGTCTGAAGAGTATATATTTCCAAAACCCTTTGGCGTATTTTTTATCCGTGACCGCTCTACCTATGAGGAAGTGATGAACGAACAAATAAATACATCTGTCGGGAAATTAGGAAAAGGGGACCTTGATAAATTATTGATTGGAAAAGAAAATTGGATAGTTGAATGAATTAATATTTATCGGGGAGAGATTATGGTGAAACTAAATCGACATAAGAACAAATCAGGTTACTCGCTTAGCTTCTAAGAATTTCATCCAGTCGTCTAATTGTTCCTTTTTAAACACCCTGGGAAATTTATGCTGGCCACCCATTTTACCCTGAATCCGCATATAGTCCAGAAAATAGTGTGTAGGGAGAATTTGTACCATAACCTCTTTTAAAGCCGAAGTACGTTCTGTAGCATAGTCGTCATTTAGCTGGCATAAATAATTGTCCAGCTTTTGCCTGAAAGTTTTCGTATCTACAGTATCATCGCATCCGATATACCATTGGTGAGCAAATAATCCTTCGTAAGGAACTCCGCCCACTGTAAACTCACGAATCTCAATATGGAGATCATTGGCAACCATTTCGATCGCGCGGTTCATATTGTCAACGGAAAGATGTTCTCCCGTCAGGCTGAGGTAATGTTTTGTTCTGCCTACAATAATAATCTCTGCCCTGGTTTTTGAAGTAAACTTTATAACATCACCAATCAAATACCGCCATGTGCCTGCACAGGTGGTAAGCAACAATGCATAAGGGATATCTTCTTCCACCTCACCAATATGAAATGCTCTTGCCTCGGGAAGCTGGTTTCCATTGCTGTCAAAATTCGTTTCATTAAAGGGAATAAATTCATAGTAAATTCCATTGTTAAGCAACATACGCATGCCACTGGATTCTGAATTATCCTGGAAAGCAATAAAACCCTCAGAAGCCAGATAGGTATCAATATCCACCATAGCTTTTCCAAAAAGTTTTTTAAATCCATTTTTGTATGGTTCAAATGACACACCGCTGTGTACATACACGGAGAGATTAGGCCAGATGTCGTGAATCGTTTTTGCGTGATTTAATTCAATGATCCGCTCCAGCATAATTTGTATCCATGCCGGGACACCTACTATTATTGATACATCCCATCTGCGCGCCCTCCTCGCAATAATATTTAATTTCCGATCCCAATCTTTTTCTTTGGCTATTTTTTTCCCTGGTCGATAAAAGACCTGGAACCAGAATGGAATCTTCTTTGCACTTATACCGCTCAAGTCTCCTTCAAAATAACTGCCGCGCTTGTTTAGGGTTGTGCTTCCACCAAGCATTACAATGGTTTTTTCAAATGTTGCCGGAGATAAATTAAAATTTTTTCCTGAAAGAATTTGCTTTACAGAAGCTCTCTTAATGGCTGTGATCATATCACCTGTAAGCGGAATTCTTTTACTCGATGACTCACTGGTTCCTGAACTAAGTGCAAAATATTTGGTTTTCCCTGGCCAGCACACATTATCTTCCCCATTTAAAGTGCGATTCCACCATTGATCTAAGATTGAATTATAATCGTAGAGTGGAATTCTTTCCTGGAATGTCTTTAGTATATTTTCTGAATACAGAATATCATGAAAGCGATAATGTATTCCAAACCTGGTATATGCAGCCTTTCTCAACAGCCGTTTAAGCTGCTTTTCCTGCTGCCGCAGTGGAGTTACAGGTAAAAGCCGATTACGCTGGACCTTCAGCCTTTCATTTAAAACAATGGTACGCTTAATCAGCTGACCCAGCAATGGCATAGCTACTGGTTTTATGTAAAGGTAAAATGATTCATCATTAGGGTGGGAAGAACTTACTTTAACTATTGATTATGAAAACCGGGCTGCACCCTTTAATGCATAAATAAATTATAAGCATCTTTGTAATTACAGGTTATCATTTGGAGTCATCTCAATCTATATTAATTCCGGAAAACGAGCTGGTATCCCGGCTCTTTAAGAAAGACGAGCAAGCGTTTTCTTATCTCTACGACAATTATGCTCCGGCTTTGTATGGCGTTATCTATCGAATAGTGCTGGAAGAAGAAACAGCTGAAGATATTCTGCAGGAAGCTTTTATAAAGATCTGGATCAATTTTCTCCAATATGATAAAACAAAGGGAAAGCTCTTTACCTGGATGATAAATATTGTGCGAAATCTTGCTATCGATTCTACCCGTTCAAAGAGCTTTAAAAATTCACAAAAAAACCTTGACCTTGATAAAACCGTAGATTATATCGATAGCAGAAAAAACACCAGTTTTCAGCCGGACCAGATAGGATTAAAATTGTTTCTTAACAAGCTAAGGCCGGAACAACGAATTGTTCTTGATCTCGTTTACTTTAAAGGCTTTACCCAGGCGGAAATAGCGAAAGAATTAAACATTCCTTTAGGAACCGTAAAAACAAGAGTACGAATGGCATTGATTCAATTACGATCTATTATGTAGCTCTGTGAACACGACCGATTACATAGAATCCGGAATACTTGACCTATACGTCTCTGGCTTTCTTTCTACAGAAGAAATGCGGGATGTAGAAGCCAAAGCTTGTCAATACCACGAAATTAAAATCGAGCTCGAATCTTTACAAAACACTCTGGAAAAATTTGTTTTCAAGCATTCCATGGAGATTCGGCCTGAAGTAAAGCAGAAAGTTATAAAAGCTGTTAAAGCGCAAGGCACCAGTGATAAAATGCCTGTAGGCAGACAAGTGAGGGCTATAAATTCAAGAAACACCACATTCAGTAATGTACTTGCAGCAGCGAGTATAGTGTTGCTGATAACCATAGGCGCCGTGGCTATTTATTTTTCCAATCAGAACAAGGACCTGAAAAAAAATATTGCTGACCTACAATCTCAATTTCACAATGCGCAATTATTAGATCAGAAACAATTAAATGAGGCAATAGCAAAAGCTAAAGAGAGTTCGGCCCGACTTAAATTTTTTACAGATACCGGTACTACGAGAATTGCTATGAAAGGCCTGCTAAAACATAGAAACAGCGGTGTTATCGTTTATTGGAATAAGCGAAGCCATGAAGTTTTTCTGAATGTAACATCATTACCTATTCCGGAAGGTGATCAGCAATACCAACTTTGGTATATTGATCCTAAGAAGGGGCCTGTAAGTGCCGGTGTGTTTAGTGTAAAACCTGGTGAAATGCAGAAAATGAAATCCGCTTCTGACGCTGCTGCTTTTGCAGTTACTCTTGAGCCTAAGGGAGGAAGTGACAAACCTACTCTCAGCAATATGTACATGATCGGCACTGTGAGCTCATAGCATACTTGCTGTAATCAGATCCTATTTTTTTCTAATTATGATTGGCTTCAATGTACTTGAGGTTATTTAATTACTGCTTTCTATATTTGAATTGAACTTCCGATGAATTTCCGGTAACTATCACCTGTCGGGATTTGAAAACTCAATGTTGAATGTATGTACTCTTCTGAAGAGCAAAAAAAATTAATTGATAATTCTGCAAAACTTTTGAATGTTGCAAAGGCAGTTTCCAGCAGTTCCAAAAATCAATCTGATGTACTTCAGGATTTGCGTGAAATTATTCGCTATCACGATTGGAGGTATTATGTATTGTCCGAGCCGGTAATTTCAGATTATGAATACGACCAGCTTTTCTCACTGTTAAAAAACATTGAGAAGGGACATCCTGAATTAATAACAAGTGATTCGCCTTCTCAAAGAGTTTCTTTTGGACTTACAAAAGAATTTCCTGAAGTAACTCACCTGGTCCCGATGCTTTCACTCGATAACTCGTATGATGCAACTGATCTGATGGACTGGGATAAAAGAGTTCAAAATATTACCGGCCAGAAAAATATTACGTATTGTATCGAGCCCAAATTTGACGGCGCCGGAATCTCTGTTATCTATGAGAATGATTTTCTTTTACGCGGCGCAACCCGGGGCGATGGCTCCGTGGGCGAAGAGATAACAAACAATATTAAAACGCTTCGTTCCATTCCTTTATCTGCTAAATTTTCTAATTACGGTGTGAGCAAAATTGAAATCCGGGGTGAAGCGCTGATCAATAAAGAATCATTTAAAAAACTAAATGCAAAGCGTGTGGATGAGAGCCTTCCCCCGCTTGCAACCGCGCGAAATGCTGCCTCCGGCGGCATCAGGCAGCAAAATCCTAAAGACGTAGCTGAAAGAACACTGGAAGCATTTCTGTATCATATCAGCTTTGCCGAAGATGCAACAGGCGAAGATCTGTTTGGAACCAGGCTTCGTTCCCATTCTGCAAATATTGATATGCTTTACCAGCTTGGTTTTAAAACACCTCATAACGAACTTCAAAAAGTGACAGGAATAGAAGCCGTTATAGATTTTTGCAAGAAATTTGAAAAGAAAAGGGAAGACCTTACATATGAAATAGACGGACTGGTAATTAAAGTAGATGATTTGAATTTACAGAAGAAATGCGGCTATACGTCACATCATCCCCGCTGGGCAATTGCATATAAATTCAAAGCGAAACAGGCAACTACCATTCTAAAAAAGGTTGATTTCCAGGTAGGAAGAACGGGCGCTGTTACACCTGTTGCAAAGCTGGAGCCTGTACAGCTTGCCGGAGTAACAATTTCTTCTATTTCTATGTTTAATGAAGACTTTATCTCTGAAAAAGATATCCGTCTCGGTGACCGGGTACTGATTGAACGGGCGGGTGAAGTAATACCATACATCGTGATGCCGGTACGTGAAGCGAGGAACGGTAATGAGAAAAAAATCCATTTTCCTAAGGACTGCCCCTCCTGCGGCGAACAATTATACAAGCCGGAAAGTGAAGCAAACTGGCGTTGCGTTAATATTAATTGCCCGGCACAGGTTGTTGAACGCATGATTCATTACGTTTCCAAAGATGCTATGGATATCCGTGGCCTTGGAATATCCAGCATCGTTGAATTTACAGAAGAAGGATACATTAAAACGATTCCAGACATATATCGGCTTCCTTATGATAAAATTTCTGAACGGGAAGGGTGGAGAGAAAAATCAATAAATAATTTAAGAAACGCCATTGAAAGCTCAAAAAAGCAACCTCTTCACCGGCTGATTTACGGCTTGGGAATACGGTTTGTTGGTGAAACAACAGCCAAGAAATTATCCGGACAGATTCATAAACTTTCCGAATTGCAGGAATGGTCCCTTGACCAGCTTATGAGTATGGAAGATATTGGCCCTAAAGTAGCCGACAGCATCTATGAATTTTTTTCAACTCCGGCCAATCTGGAAATGCTGGAAGAGTTACGGTTGCTGGGAGTAACTATGAGTAAAATAAAAAAAGAGCACAACATTGATGGGAAATTGTCTGGTAATACCTTTTTGTTTACAGGATCTCTAAAAATGAAACGTGGCGAAGCAGAGGAACTGGTTGAAAAAAACGGTGGTAAAATATTAGGGTCTGTAAGTTCTAAACTTACTTACCTGGTGGTAGGCGAGGATGCCGGGTCAAAGCTGGAGAAGGCGAAAAAGCTAGGATCGATTACCATTATTGATGAAGACGAATTTATAAAAATGATCCATTAAAATAACTATTCCGGATTGCTAAAAAGTGACTCCTTGCATAATGTACAGGAATTTTAGAAGAAACCCTCTGAATTAAAATGTTTTGTTCTTATAAACCTTTGTGAGTAACCTTTACTTTTGTGACTCAAAAATCCCGGTACCTGGTCCCGTAGTTCAATGGATAGAATAGAAGTTTCCTAAACTTTTGATACAGGTTCGATTCCTGTCGGGACTACCAAACAATCCGGATAAGAAAGGCGCTATCCAATACGATTTCGTATCACCCATAGGGTAAATTAAATTATTTGGCTTTATATTAGGTTTAATAAAAAGGTAAGTGCCAATCAAAAACTCAACTTACTTACCTGAGACGGCCGGTAGAAAAATTTATCAGAAATTGATGAATTGAAATGCACATCGGAGATTATATACTCTTCCAAAAGCTTACCGTTACTTCTGTAAATTTTATTCGAATGACTGATGGTGATCGGTCCCTCCCTCTTATAATCCGACCAAAAAATTTCTTCGGGCTGTTCATTACTTTCCAGTGAAGAGTAATGTTCTATTTTCCTGATCAGGTTATTGTGGGGATTCACATAAAAAACCCATCGGTCACTTCCCGTCTTGGCATCGAATGTTACATCAAGCATTAAAGCTTTTTCTCCGTTTAGTGTAGTAGTGCCGGCAAACTTGGGTTGCACACCAGGATCTGTTAATTTAAAAGGAAGTGAAAAGCGATAGAGCGCCATCTCACATTTACACAAGGGAACGCACTGATCTTCATGGCACATAAATTCAAATTTCTTAGCCTCTGCATGGGCATCCACAATATGATTATCTTCTGTAGCCCAATACCCATCCCCGTCTCTGCTTACAACCACATTTGCTCCATCATCTGTTACCGATTTAATCATTAACTCATGGCCTGAGCTTGTGTTCTTAAAAAAATATGTTTCGTATTCTTTTTTAATTACCGTTCCTTTTTCATTATATAGGAGGTGAGTGCGGACAAAATTTCCGTCGTGAATGGTGTTCCATGCATCTTTTCCTCCTGAGGCCTTAATCATGCCGGTTACGAGTTGCGATCCTGTTGGGGGCTTCATAAATTGTACCCAAAAATAACCACCGGCAATCACAAGCAATATCAAAACCGCTGCCACTTGTGCAATACGAACTCTCCGTAAAACAATCGGTTTCACCAAGTCCTTAACCTCAAGATCAGCATTCCAGGAAAGTCCTTCGTTTTCTTTTGGATCATTCTGATCGTTTGTATTTGTTTTCATGTGCCTGTTAATTAAGAATGCCAATTTAAAAAAAACTTTCCAGCTAATATTATATGCAGATAGTTATTTGTGTGATATATTCTCCATACTGTTATGTTCAACCCAGTCCACTATTTTTTGAAATGCAACAGGTATGGCATTGCTTACAGCCATACTAACACCAATTCCAATTTCTTCATACTCCTCCGATTCGCAACCTAAAAAGAGAACGTGCTTTGGTAAAATATTCATTGCTTTCGCCATCATCAAAGCTTTCAGGGGATTAATATAATGCATATCTGATAGAAATTCATTTCGTTCAGCAGCAGGCAGTTGTGCAATATCTTTTACCTCTACCTCCTTAAAATGAATGGTACCCGCCTGACCTCCCCATTTTACAATGTCGAGTAAAATCAAGACATCATACTGATCAAATAATTGCTGTACCAAATGAATACCTCCCGATCCAATCTCCATAACTTTTATTGACGAGGGAAACGTAGCCTCCTGTTGCAGTTTTTGCGACAGCAAAACACCAAAGGCATCATCCTGCCTTAATTCATTGCCTACACCGGCAATCAATATATTAGGAAGATTATGGTACATCCGGAATATGAAAATAGTCCTCACGAAATCTCTTATCGAAAACAATATGGCTTTGTGTAATTTCTGAAACTTTGCTCAATGGTTTATTCAAAGTATCAGCAGTATAACCTATCCGTTTAACAGGCATCAATAAGCCGCCAGACTTTTCAAATCCTTCGTATCGTGTGTAATCCCAGTAATTGTATTTTCCATTTAGTGAATTTGCAAGCAGCTTCCCTGTGCCAGGTTCAAAAAAATAATACCATACGTTATCCGGATTGCTGCCGGCCCCTTTGACGTATGAAGCCTTTACTACTTGTGCCGGAACACCATCTAACAAGGTTACCATTCCTTCGTATGCGGCTTTTATCCCGGGATCCTTGAGCTTATAGGGCATGCACATGACGTACTGCGAGCCAAAACAAGAATTCCATGCCCCATCAATATCTTTTTGTTTACTGGATAATTTACCGTTATATAACTTCCGGGCTTTCATGCCATCATGAATCAAAGTGATCGCAGTATCATGAAGCACATAAGAAATCTTTGCATGAAATTCCGGCTGGAGGACATAATCAAAATGCTGGTTCAGCTCCCGTACAATTGCACCTGTACTGTCGTAGCTTATAGTTTTCTTATCAAAAGACAGGGATCGCTTTTGTTGCCAGGTATTAAAACCTCCGGCATAGACATTTGCACGGTCAATAATCACACGCGACGAGTCGTCCATTGTAACCGGCAGATCTGCGCGTTCTATAGTATCATGGTGTTTACAAGCTTCTAAAGCAATTATCAAAAAAGCAACGACAAAGCTATTAAGCCTAAAATTCATGGGAAGTGTATTAAAAAAATTTACCTGAGTAAAGGTTTACATATTTAGTCCTATTCTTATCTCTCCTCCATCACTGATTGTCAACGGATAGCTTTTTAACTTTTGAAGAGGATTCGCTTCCATGATTCCATCAGATAAACGGTATTTGCAACCATGCCACGGGCACATAAGAAAACCTTTTTCAATAACTGCTCCATCCAATGGCAGTGCAGTAGATCCGCAGCAATTTTTGACAGCATACACCCCACCTTCCGTTTTACAAATCAATATATTTTCCCCTTCTTCAGAAAATCGGTATGCAATATTTTCTTTAAGCACTTGTAATTTTCCTATAGGCAGCCAAAGGGGAAACTTATCGCTTCTGTTACCATTATTCCCGGCTAATATTTCCTGTGCTAATATTCCATTTTGGATTTCGGTGTGAAACAGGTCGTACAGGCTGAATAATAAATTGACAGCTTTATCACTTTTCATTTTGGTTTGCAGGTCCGGATAATTAATGATTATTTCCTTAAAAAGCCTGGTTAGTGCTTCACGATGAAGCATATCAAAATTCTGTAGCAGCTCCTGAAAATCCTCTTTTGCTTTGGGATAGGGAAGATCATCAACCTGGGCAATCAGGTCTTCCGTTTGTGAAGCGAGCTGTTCATACTCTGTATCCGATAAAAAAATGCTATCCATTTATATTAATGATGGTGATGACTGTCGGCACAGTTATGAACACAGTCTTCCAGTTTTTCACCTTCGTGATAACAAAATTCACAATCTGGTCCGCACTCCCCGTGACCTGCTTTTTGCATTCCTTCAAACGCGTTCCTGAAAATACTTCCGGCTTCCTTTTTCCCAACTGATGTTAATTTAATACAACTGCTTTCACTTAATTTTTCATCTTCAGTTTTCAAGTAACCTGCTTTTATATTTTTTTGAAGATGAAATAACAGATTATCAGCTTTAGTATTTAATAAAACCATTAATCGGTTGAAAGGAACTGCATCGGCTAATCCTTCCCCTTCCATCCAATACAATACCTGGAGAATTTCTTCCCTCCAGAACAGGACATCGACTGCTTGCTGATTTGTATCATTTTTTCTTTCAGGCATTGGCTTCAATTAAAGTATCACCAAATAGCGGTTTAAAATTAATCAATTCTGCACTTTCTGTATTAGAAAGTTGCTGCAGTGTTTCTATCACAAGAGGGACTGCCTGCAGCATTTCTTCTGTAAAACTTTCTCCTGCTTCTTCAGCACCTGGCTCTACATCTACAAAAAAAGTTTCACCCGTCCATATTTTAAAATATTCTCCGATGATCAATAAATTTTCTACGGAAATAACGCCGGTAACAGCATCGCCAATACAGCGTTGTATTAACTCTTCATCGGGCAATTTACCTTTCCATTTAAAAACTGTGATGTCACCGATTTTCCTGCCTGGTCTTTCAATCGCCGAAAGAAGAATTACACGATCGTATTGTGTGGGTAATGATTGGAACTTTTGTACAATAGCAATTGGTCCCCAATTAAGTTCATCCACTTCAACCCCTTTACCCCAATTCATTTTTTGGAGTTTAGGTAATAATGCGGAGCCAATTGAATGATTTGACAGGTTGTGATAACCGACTGTGCCAATAAAGACTTTTTTCATAAATCTAATCTGCATTCTTTTCAATGAAGTTTTTGTTCCTTCACCGTTCACAAGTTCACAAGTTGTTTGAGATGGAGACATTTCGTAGTCCGTAAAAATGATTGAAAGTACTAAAAAGCATTGGAAGATATATCTTATGGAAGCTGCTGGGTTAGGAGGTTTTGTTATCATCGCAGGCCTTTTAACAATCCTTCTTGAACATCCTGATTTGCCTGTTATGCAAAGTGAATTAGGTAATCATGCTGTCCTTCGCAGAATACCATTAGGAATTATCCTCGGTGCATACATTACAATAGTTGTTCTTTTATCCGGCAAAAAATCCGGTGCTCATATTGATCCGGCAGTTACATGGACTTTTTTCAGGCTTGGTAAAATTGATAAGCGTGATGCTATATGGTATACAATTGCTCAATTTGCCGGCGCAAGCGCTGCCGCTCTGCTTTTAAAATTTACGATGGGAAAATTGTTTGCACACCCATTGATAAATTTTGCTATTACCGAACCAAAACCACCGCATGGAACAATGAGTGCTTTAATAGCCGAGTTTATTATTTCTTTTATACTGATGCTTACATTATTAATAGCCGGCAGCTCAAAAAAAATTGAAAAATATGTAGCAATAATATCAGGTGCATTGATTGCTTTGTATATAATTATAGAAATGCCATTTTCAGGTATGAGCCTTAACCCTGCACGGTCATTCGCTGCCGCACTTGCTGGCAATAAATGGGAGCATTTGTGGGTCTATTTTGTTGCGCCGCCAATAGCTATGTTAACCGCAGGAAAATTGTATCAGCAATGGAAAGATAAAAGGATAATGAAGCAAACCGAAGATTATAAAGAGATACCAAAATACCCGGTTGAAGAAACTGAATAGCTACAGAGTATTCAACTTTGGTAAAACTTTTTCTCCGAATACATTAATAAATTCTTCCTGGTTTCTGCCTACATTATGAAGAATTATTTTTTCAAATCCTAATTCGGTATATTCTTTTAAACTATCAATGTGTTGCTGAATATTGGAAGAAACCAATATCTTTTTTTTAATGTTTTCAATTGTTACAAACTCCCCAAGTGCATCAAATTGCTCTACTTTCCATAAATCACCTTTTACCTTACCGGGAAAAATGTTTGTCCGCCATTGATGAAAAACATCTGCTGCAAGTTTCTCTTCATCTTCACCATAGCCCAACTGAACCTGCAGATAAACGGGCTTTTCTTCACCACCGCCTTTCTTAAATGCGTTCACTATTTCTTTTAATTCATTTATTGGCTTATGTGCGGTTAATAATCCTTCCGCCCAACTGCCCATCCATTCCGCAGTTTCAGGGGTAAGCGCAGCACCTAAAAGTAAAGGTTGATATTTTGGTAACGTATATAGTTTTGCATTTTCAATTGTTACATGCCCGGAGTGAGATACCAATTCACCATTCAGCAGGCGTTTAATAATATCAAAGCATTCCAGTAAACGTTGATTACGGATTGATTTTGCAGGCCATTTTTCCCCCGTAATTTTTTCATTAAGCGCCTCGCCTGTGCCTAAGGCCATCCAAAAACGATTGGGAAACATTTCAGAAAGTGTTGCGGCTGCCTGTGCTATAATTGCCGGATGCTGCCTTTGTCCCGGTGCGGTAACAACTCCGCATGGTATTGTAGTTGCTTGTAATGCTGCACCAAGCCAGGAATAAACATAGCCGCTTTGTCCCTGCCTTTCACTCCAGGGATGAAAATGATCTGATGCATTTATTGATGTAAAGCCCGCCTCTTCAGCAAGTTTGGAAAGCACAATTAATTTGCCCGGGGCAAATTGCTCATGCGATGCCTGGTACCCAAAAGTTGTCATTATTAGTTTTATTTATCACAAGTTACCATGCGCCGCTCCATAATAATTCATAAAAACAATAAGCATATAAACGTTATACTCTTGTGATAATTTCATTTTATAATAGCAATACTTTTAATAATTATTAAGATTGATGAAGAGATAAGATGTAAATAAAATGATGATAACATGAAAGAATATTCAAAAGCAAAAGAATTTAAGGGACAAAAACTACCGTATCCTGCTAAACAATCAGAAATGGATCCCTTACCGGAAAGCAGTTTATCTAATTACAAACCTGCAGGAAAGCTTTCAGGCAAAGTTGCAATTATTACCGGAGGAGATTCCGGTGTAGGGCGTGCAGTGGCTATAGGATTTTCAATGGAAGGAGCAAATGTTGCAATTGTATACAATGTAAATGATGATGATGCTAATGAAACAAAAACATTGTGTGAGAAAAATAATACAAAATGTTTATTGATAAAGTGTGATGTCCGCAACTCCTCAGATTGCAAAGAAGCGGTTAGAAAAACAGTAGAAGAATTTGGCAAACTAAATATTCTTGTAAATAATGCAGCTTATCAAATGGCGCAGAAAAAGTTTGAAGATATTACTGAAAAACAATTGCGGCGCACGTTTGAAACAAATATTTTCGGTTACTTTTTTATGGCGCAGGCTGCCTTACCTCATTTACATAAAGGTGATTCCATTATCAATACCGGCAGTATTGTAGGCAAAACCGGAATCGCTATTTTGATTGATTATTCATCAAGTAAAGGCGCTATACATTCTTTTACAAAATCTCTTGCGTTAAATCTTGGAGAAAAAGACATTCGTGTCAATTGTATTGTTGTTGGTCCGGTTTGGACTCCCAATATTCCGGGCACTATGCCAATTGAAGAAGTAGAAAATTTTGGTCATGAAGTGGCTTTGATGCGGCCTGGGCAGCCGGAAGAATTAGCACCTGCTTATATTCTTCTTGCTTCTGATGATGGAAGCTTTATTACCGGCAGTTGCATTGAAGTTACCGGCGGAAAACTATCAAGCGATTAAATATGCGAAACGATTTTTATCCACCGGGTTCTGTACGTGCTCTACTTAATACAGATTCTGTTACACCTCAAACACGTGATATTTTGAATGGACGTCTTCAAAAAAAAGAAATAATAAACCCTTGTTTTTTTAATAAAGAAATGTTCGTAACACTTCGCCACATTTGCGAACGCTTGATACCTCAGCCCAACAGGTTACATAAAGTTGATTTACCGGGTTTTTTAGATGAAATGCTTTTTAAAGGTGAAGGTAATGGATGGCGTTACAATCAAATGCCCCCGGATAATGAAGCATTCATAAAAGGAATGCAGGGTATAGAAGAAACATCAAAGCTAATGTTTGATGCTCCTTTTATTCTACTTGATATAACCAACCAAGACAAGGTTTTACACTCAATACAGAAGGATCTTGCTCCAGGTAAAACCTGGCAGACAATACCTTCAAACCTTTTTTTTGAAGAGCTGCTTGCACAGCTTGTTGAAATATATTACAGCCACCCCCAAGCGAAAGAAGAGATTGGCGAAGTTGCAATGGCTGATGCAAACGGATGGCAAAAGATTGGGTTAAATGAATTGGAACCAAGGGAGCCCAAAGCATTAAATAAATAATGTGATAATAAACAGCACTTCGCAAACAATAATAATATTGAAGCTGATAATCAGGAGAAACGGCTACCTATGAAATTATATTCTGAAAATGAAATAGTGGATGCTGTTGTAATTGGAACAGGCGCAGGCGGCGCACCGCTTTTATCACGTTTGGCAAAAGCAGGATTAAAAGTTGTTGCACTTGAGGCAGGAGAACATTGGGAACCTTCAAAAGATTTTGCTACTGATGAAGTTAGTCAGGCTAAACTTTTTTGGACAGATGAACGGTTAAGTGCCGGGGAAGATCCTCTTCATTTTGGAAATAATAATTCCGGCATTGGAGTGGGTGGTTCAACATTGCATTATACCGCTTATGTGCCCCGTCCTCAACCGGACGATTTTCATTTGTATTCAGATTTTGGTGTAGGTGTAAACTGGCCAATCGGGTATAATGATTTAGAAAAATATTTTGATGAAATAGAACAATTTCTTGGTGTATCGGGTCCGGCTGATTATTTATGGGGAGCCAAACATAAGTCATCATATCCGCTCCCACCATTACCATTAAACGGAGCTGCACAATTAATGAAACGCGGATGTGATAAGCTCAATATTAAAACTTCTCCTGCAGCAAATGCAGCGCTTTCTGCTCCCTATTTTCAAAAAGATATTGGCTGGCGTGCAGCCTGCACTAATCGTGGATTTTGCCAGGCAGGTTGTACAATAGGTGCAAAAGCAAATATGGATGTAACCTATATTCCATTGGCTGTTTATCATGGTTCAGAAGTGCGGTCAAAAAGTTTTGTTACAGAGTTTGAACTTAATAATTCGGATAATATTTCCGCTGTTGTTTATTCATTCAACGGCAAAATGCAAAGACAAAAATGTAAAAATGTTTTTTTATGTGCAGGAGCAATTGAAACGCCCCGTTTGCTTCTCATAAATAACATTGCCAATTCCAGCGGAGAAGTAGGTAAGAATTTTATGGCGCATACCGGCATGCAGGTTTGGGGACAATTTGAAGAAGATATACGACCATATAAAGGTATTCCCGGCGGTTTAATTTCAGAAGATACTCACCGGCCAAAAGATGCAGATTTTGCAGGGGGATATTTGCTCCAGTCAATTGGTGTGATGCCCGTTACTTATGCGTCTCAGGTAGCCCGGGCAAGAGGATTATGGGGAGAAGCGCTGCTGCAATGTATGCGTGGCTATAATCATACAGCCGGCATAAATATTCTTGGCGATTGCCTGCCATATCCAAATAATTATCTTGAGCTTTCTGATGAGATGGATAGCCGCGGGCTTCCTAAACCAAGAATATATTTTTCAATTGAAGAAAATGAACGCCGTTTAAATATTCATGCGGAAAAGATACTGCGTGAAATATGGAGTGCCGCAGGCGCTGATGATATTTGGTCGTACAACAGAAATGCACACACTATTGGTACATGCCGGATGGGGAACGATCAGCAAAAAGCAGTGGTAAACAGCGAGGGGAAAAGCTTTGATATTCCAAATCTTTTCATTGCCGATAATTCTGTTTTTCCGAGCGCTCTCAGCGCTAATCCTGCGCTAACTATTATGGCTCTCTCATTAAGGATTGCTGATTGTTTTTTAGATAAAATGAAACATAGATAAGTTTAGAAAGTTTAGAGGTTTAGCGGAAATGCCATAATCGATAAAATTTTAATTATGAAAAAAAGTAGTTTTCTCAACATCGTTAAAAAGAAGCGGGGTAACAGCAATTATTCCGGAGATGAACATGGTGGCGCAACAGGGCAATCGGGAAGCGGAATGCCTGACGGATTGCCGGGCAATTTTATGTTTGCCACGGGCATTGAATGTTCTTATCCAACAATTGATAACGGAAAAATCCGCCGTGATCAACTGGAAGAATGCGGACATTATAAATACTGGAAAAAAGATTTGCAGCTTGTAAAAAATCTTGGTATAAAAGTATTGCGTTATGGCTTGCCATATTATACAATTCATCGTGGTGAAGGCAGATACGACTGGAGTTTTGCAGATGAAGTAATGAGAGAAATGAAGCGCCTGAAGATCACGCCCATATTGGATCTGCTGCATTTTGGTTTACCTGACTGGTTAGGCAGTTTTCAAAACCCGGAGTTGCCTATTCATTTTTCTAATTATGCAAAAGCTGTTGCCCGGCGTTATCCCTGGGTGCGGTATTATACTCCTGTAAATGAAATTTATGTTACTGCAAAAATGAGTGCAAAAGATGGCGCATGGAATGAGCAATTAAAAACTGATAAAGGTTTTGTAACTGCAATGAAGCACCTTGTTGCAGCAAGTATTTTAGCAACGCACAGTATTGCGCAGCAGAGACCTGATGCCATAATTATTCAAAGCGAGACTGCAGAATTTACACATGAAGCAAAATCTGATCAGTCGCAGGAAGTGAAACTTATGAATAAACAACGGCTCATTTCTTTAGACCTGCTGTATGGCTACCCGCCGGATGCTGATGTATTTATTTATCTTATGGATAACGGGTTAACCAGGGAAGAATATGATTGGTTTATGAAAGGTGAGCCGCCGGGTTACCAGGTGATGGGAAATGATTATTATGGCCGTAATGAAAAAATTATTAAACCTGACAATAGTATTTCTACAGCTGAAGATGTTATGGGCTGGTATCAAATAACACATGATTACTACCAGAGGTACAAAAAGCCGGTGATGCATACTGAAACAAATACTTTCGATTCTGAGGAAGCTCCGAAATGGCTTTGGAAACAATGGATAAACATATTAAAAATGAGAGCCGATGGTGTGCCTGTATTGGGTTTCACCTGGTATAGTTTAATAGATCAGATTGATTGGGACACAGGTTTAGCGCAAAAAAACAATACAGTTAATGCCTGTGGACTTTATGATTTAGACCGTGAGCCACGGCCTGTTGCTGCTGCATATAAAATGCTGCTTGAAGAATATGGGCAGATAACAATATTCCCTCATGGGGAATTGTTTGAAGTTACCGACCGTGAAGCAAGATTAAAAGTGGAGGTATAGATGGCAGATGAATTGTATTATGTTGAAAGCGGAAGATACTTATTGCTCCTTCGCCTGCTACTCCTGAGCCTTTAAAAGATAAGGAACGTAAGCAATTGCAAGAAGCTTATGGAGATAGAACTGCATTAGAAAAAATAATAAACAAAACAGCAGCTAAACCTCTGCCCGATTCAGTCGTTCATAGTTTAATTGCAGATAACCTTAAGGCTTCATCATGCATGGAATGCCTGGATTGATATCGGCAGTCATGAAGATATTTCAGGTAAGATGGTTGATATTGATCTACCTGTTTCAGTGATTAGCGGTGGTGAAGATGCCAGGCTATCAACTGCTTTTCTTCATGCTGAATTTGTTTAGCAATTTCCTTCAGCAAGTTTTGCAGAGGTTCAGGGTACGGGGAATTTGCTTCCGGTGGAATCTCCTGAATTGGTAGCGAAACAAATACGAAAACAATCAAAGGAGGTTAAATAAAATCCGATAAGGCTTGCCAATTACGCCCATGCCTACAGCGGTATCATAAAGTTTATCTGTCAACGGCTCTGTAACTCATTAGAAGTCTCTGCTTCAAATTCTTTACATGTATATTTTTGCAAAGATGATGCGTGAAAAATCTTTTTTCATAAAGTTTCTTACTTACTCCAACCCGCAAGCACAAGTAGTCACCTCCCTCGTTACCATGTAATCGCTGTTCTCCACCTGTATATGTGTAGTGCAAGGCATACACGGATCGAAGCTGCGAATGGCTCGTAAAATATCAATGCCCTTAAATTTTTTGTCTGGATTATTGATATCTGTATTTTCCAGGATGGGTGTATTTAATACAGCTTCTTCATAGGGACCGGGAGTGCCCCAGGGTGTATTAGGAGATGCATTTAATGAGGATGGGGTAAGTATCTGGTAATTGGAAATGGCGCCATCATCAATAATAAGATGATGCGTTAAAAAGCCACGACCGGCACCCCAAAAACCAACGCCTATTTGTGTACCTTTTTTAGGAATTGTGAAAGGTGTGCTCATGCTGGTTTCGCCTTTGCGCATTAGGTCTTGGGCCATGTACCAGTTGTCCAGCGCCACCAAGGCAGAATAAGGAATGCAGAAAGCTCTTGCCCTGTTGCGTTCAAAAGCATTCCATACTTCGGGAATGTGCCATTCCATTTCAGCAGCAGGTAAATTATGCTTGGGCATATGCAGTTTCATACTGTGCCCTGTGGGCTCTACAAATCTCCGGGATACAACTTTATTTGCTTTTGCAGTAATGTACAAACGGGCATAAGCACCTGCCTCTACGCTATTGCGATCCCATGTGGGGCACGTATCCCATGTGTATCTGTCACGCCAGCTTTGTTTGCCAGGCTTGGCAATGGTTTCTTTGTTCCATGGATGATTGGGACTTAATGGTGTTCCTTCTATATCTGTTTTAAAACGTTGTCCTTCCCATTTTTCGTAATAAGAATGTTCTACAAATTCTTCAAGCCCTGCATTAATCTGTTTAAGACTTGTAGTTACTAATTCACCATCAACCAAAACTCCCGGGGTTGACCAGCGTGCATTGCCCCATGTATCACAATTTTTAAAAGTAGCATCATAATAATCAGGGTGATCCCAAACTCCTGTCTCTATCATGGTTGCAGGGCGGGCACCTACCTTTGCATAGTCAGGATTACATTCAAGAAAGAAATCAAATACATCATCCCAAAGCCCAACTACTTTTTGCCCGTAGTCAAAGAATTTTATCAGGCGTTGATATAATTCATTCAATACAGTTATGTTCATAGTCACAGAAAGCCCTCCCGGGATAACCGATTGCGGATGTGGATATTTACCACCGATCAATACATAAGCTTCACGGGCAACACGAGTCATTTCCAAAGCTTCAATATATAACTTCCCTGTAAGGGGATTAAGGTCATGCATAATATCGATCATCTTTTCATAACCATGAACCGCCTTGTTTTTTGCAGGAGTTGTTTTTGCTTTTTCAACAATTTCAGGATTTGTTTCGCTGGTTAATTGCTCAGAATAATCCGGACCAGAAAGAAGAAATAAATGCAATGGATGATCGTATAAATATTCCAATGCAAGCAACATGTTGCGCATTACTATTGCTAATGGCGGCGGCTTTATATCCAGCGCCATTTCAATAGCAAGGGCAGAAACGGTTGAGTGCACACCTCCGCAAACACCACATGCACGGCTGCTGATATAAGCCGCATCAAGTGGGCTTCTTCCTTTTAAAATAATTTCATATCCACGGAATAATGTTGCCATTGAATTGGAAGAAATAACTTTTTTATTTTCAAGATCAACAACACTGTGAAAAGCAAGTGCACCGGCAATACGTGTTACCGGATCATAATCTACGTTTTTTAAATGTCCGTTCTTACCTAAAAGCTCTTTGAGCTTATCCTCATGTTTACCCAGGTCAACAACTTCGTATGAATAAGGATTTGTTACTCCTTCTTTTAAAGTAGCTACGCCATTTTCATCAAATTCTATTGGAAGATTTTTAAAACACATAATTTTTTGTTTACAATTTTAAAACTCCTGCAATAGCAGCAAGATGTTGATTTACTGATGACAAGCCTCCATGCAATGTACCTAATGCACCATTAATAGTCGTTAGCTTTTCTGCCAATGGCGCAGTATCGTTTTCTATTTTTTGTAAGCCGCCAGCCAATGCTTTTAAATGCGCTGCACCCCTAAATAAATAAATGATAACCCCGGTAAGATATATAACCAGTACCAGTACAACAAGTACAACTACAATAATGGTGGCTATGAATAAATAATCTCCCATATCAATTAAATTTTGCGGCTCTTTCGGCCATGGTTACTTCAATGGTTTCGGCGTTACTGTTTATTTTTCCGGCACTGTCCAAAATATCAACAGCCACTTCTATTGTACTGTCTAATGCAGGAATATAACCTGTGTTTCCTGCAATTCCCAAACCCGCTTCTTTCATCTCTCTTAAATATCTTTCTATATTTTTTGCAGCCATAAATGTTTTATGCAGCAGCCTTACAATAAAAGGAAATAAGATAAGCGCCACGGCTAACACAACTATCCAAAGAATATAAACGATGGTTGGCATAATTAAATGATTTTTTGTTTTAGTGCCGCCTGAATGGTTCCTTCTAAATGTCCGTTCACTACTTTTAATCCGGCGCCTGTATTGGTTAATGTTTCATTGAGTTTAGTAACCTGCACAGGCAGGTGACCCGTTTCTGTTTCTATAGCTCGTAATCCTAATCTTAACTTGGCTAAAAAACTGTTTCCATTACCCCCAATATTCACAAGTAAATGATGAATGCCGATAACAAAATAGATTAATGCGCCAACAAAAAGCAAGACAAGTAAAACAGTTAATATCATTAATTGCGTGTACATTTTATTTTGTTTTATTATGCTCTAATACACATGCAGGACAGCCGGGACAATGGCTTGCATGTTGCTCAATAGCTGCCGCGCCTCCAATAATTTTTACAGCGGTGTTATAAATTTTTGAAACCACCTGGTTGGTTACCGTTAAATAAATTGGTATCTGAATGGTGTTGTTTGCAACTAATTTTCCTTCCGTCCATATCATATGTACTCCTGCTAAAATTTTTCTTGCCGTATTGCGAATAAGAATTAACAGGATGGCTACAACAATGGTAACAACCAGTCCCAATACGAGGCTAATTACCCAAACATTTGTGATTGCTTCTTCACTTACATTTTGCATTACGATTGTTTTTCAGTTTCGTGTAATGCAGTTGCTACAGCGCCGGCATTACTTAAAATAGTATCAGCTTCATTCAAAATATCAATAGCTGTATGATTTGTGTTTTGAAGTTCCCAGATGCTTAGGGTATTTTGTTTGATATTGATTACGATGCCCAATGCAGCTTGTGCAAGTTTTAGAATTCGCCTTGCAGCAATCAGTATAAGAATGAGCAGCGTTGCTGCAATTAATACAATGGCACCTGCTATTGCAAGTCCAATGTAAAACTCATTCCAATATGTTGCATCGTTCATACTATTTTTGTTTTACTTCTTTCATAGCTTCTTTGGAAGCCTTTTGAGTTTTTGGTTTAGAACCGGGACGCACACTATTGTGAAACTGAATTTTGCTATAAAAATAATGCGCTACTTTTTGCAATGTGCTTGCTTCTTCCACATGCCCCCAACCTGAAGGTACATGGTTATTTCTATTCCAGATAACACTTCTGTTTGCATACATCATAGAAAATCTCCGCAGGTTACGAATAAAATATCCCGTAGTTTTTGAGGTTGTTGAAGAAACAATAGTGCCCGGCGGCTTTGTATAAAATGGCGAAAAATTATCCGGAAATCCGGGCATGGTGCAACCGATACAGGGCGCACCCACATTCATACAACCACCTACATGATTAAGTGCGCCACGCTTATTAATATTACATTGAACAACGGGACCCCAGCAGCCTATTTCAACCAGGCACTGTTTGTCACCAAAGCTTTTTGCAAATATGCCTTCTTCATAAAAGCCGCCACGTGTACACGTTTGGTGGACGGTATCAGTAAACAGCCAGGCTGGTCTGCCGAGGCTGTCAAACTCCGGTAAAGGACCAATGCCCTGCAAAAACATTAGAACAGCAGCAACAGTTTCTGTAAAATTATCACCCTGTGGTGCACATCCCGGAATGTTTACCACCGGCAATCCAAATGTGCTTCTGTAATTTTCTCCCAAAAAATCCATCAATCCCATTGAGCCGGTTACGTTGCCTGCAGCCGCAGGAATTCCTCCCCAGGTGGCGCAGGTACCAATGGCAATTACAGCGGCGGCATAAGGCGCCAGCAAAGCCATCATATCTGCAGTAGGAAAAGGTTGTTCTTCTCCATCCACCATACGCTTACCCAATGCTACCCAATAACCACCATTCTCATCATTTTTTCTTTCATCAGGAATTGATCCCTCATAAACAACCACAAATTGTTTTCCAAGCTTGCCCTGCATCGCTAAATGAAATGGCTCCATAAACTCATCACCAGCTTCAACTGATAAAACAGGATGATGTAAATTAATTCGTGGCAAACCCGGCATATTGCCCGTCATTAGGGCTTCCGCAGATGGAGCGGTAGCGCCTACAGTAGAAACAGAGCAGCCATCACAACTCATACCCGCCAGCCAGAAAACATGTATTTCATCAAGAGCATCTGCCTGCAATGTTGGCTGTGAAGTGCCATTGGTATTGAATGGAGGCTGTGGAAAGTCTTTACCGTTTGATGCTTGTTGTAAGGAAACCATATTGGTAATTTCAATAAAGCTAAAAGCATATTTTTACTAAAAGCAAGATATTTTTAGAAAAGATTTTCTAAATGTTGTTTACCTTTTAATCGTAAATCAGATATCACCTTTTTAGTAGATAAAAAGTGAAACATACAAAATCATATATAATGAACCGGGCTCTCAAGCTGTTTAACAATAATGGTTTTGTAAATGTACGTCTGCAGCATATTGCTGATTTTGGTGGTATTAGCGTAGGGCACTTAGCTTATCATTTTAAACACAAAGAGAATATTGTCGAAGTTCTGTATGACGAGTTAAAGGAAACTCAGGAAACATCATTATATGAATTCAGAATGGCCTATCTGTTTGAAGATATTAACCGGCAGCTGCGGGGTATTTTTCAATGCCAGAAACACTACCTGTTCTTTTACCTGGATACACTGGAGGTGTTGCGTGCCTATCCTTCCATAAAAGAAAAACATCAGCAACATATTACCTGGCAGATACAGCAGATAGAATGGATGTTCAATTTTAATGTGGACAGAAATACTTTTAAATTACCCGTTAAGGAGGGGCAATACAATCAGCTGGCGTGGCTTTTTTGGATGACGATGGATAATTGGATGTATGCCCGGCAAATAAAAGGGCTTGACCATTTGCGTGAAGAAGATTTTATCACCGATCTCTGGTCGTTGTTGATTCCGTATTTAACAGCAGAGGCTGAAGAGGAAATAAAAATGTTGAGTAATAATTCAAATTTGCATTTCTAATACTTAATTTTTGAATAGAGTCAGCACCTGGCATATACACATCACAGGACAAGTACAGGGTGTTGGATTTCGCCCGTTCATATACCAGCTTGCCAAAAAATTCCAACTATCCGGTTGGGTAAGTAATAAAGATGACGGAGTTCACATGGAGTTCAATGCTGATAATGTGCTTTCAAAAAAATTTTATAAAGAAATATTAATTAATGCCCCGCAGTTATCTCATATTACTTCCCACATCCTTGAGGAAATTTCCCCCTTTACTTTTTCAGGGTTCAAAATTATTTCCAGCGGAAAAGCAGGCAATCCTATTCTTCTGATATCTCCTGACTTTGCTGTGTGTGTGAATTGCAAGAAAGAGATTGAGAATAAAACAAACCGTCGTTACAACTATGCTTTCACAACCTGTACCCAATGCGGCCCCCGTTATTCCATAATGAAAGATCTGCCGTATGATCGTGAAAATACTGTTATGGAAGTTTTTAAAATGTGCCCCACCTGCAATGCGGAGTATAGTGATCCAATGAACCGCAGGCATTTTTCACAAACCAATTCATGTCCGAATTGCGCTGTTGTAATGAAGTTATTCGATAACAGAAAAGCTCCTATTGAGAACGACCAAGAAAATATCATCCAGAAGATATGTGAATACTGGAATGATGGAAAGATTGTGGCGATTAAAGGTATCGGTGGATACCTGCTCACATGTGATGCAACAAATGCAAACACCATAAAAGAATTACGATCCGGGAAACATCGTCCGGCAAAACCATTTGCATTGATGTTTCCTGATATTCTTTCTTTAGAAGAGGAGGTTTACTTGAATGAAGCAGAAATTACTGAGTTAAAAAGTGTAGCAGCACCAATTGTGCTCTTGCACTTAAAAAATAAAAGCCCTTCAACTATTGCAGTACATGAAATTGCGCCGCGTCTTTCAAGAGTTGGAGTGATGCTTCCTTACACTCCCCTGTACGAATTGCTGCTTCAACAATTCAAAAAGCCAATTGTTGCCACTAGTGGAAACATCAGCAATGCACCTATAACTTTTGAAGATGAAAAGGCACTGTTTAATCTGAATTTTATTGCTGATTATATACTGGTTCATAACCGTGAAATTATTGCGCCACAGGATGACAGTGTGGTTACATACAGCCATTACTTCCAACACCGAATAATGCTTCGACGTGCAAGAGGTTTTGCTCCATTTTATCTCAATAAAAAATTGTCACTTACTGAAAAACCTATAATAGCAGCAGGTGCTATGATAAAGAGCACCTTTACTTTACTGCATCAACAAAACATTCATATCAGCCAATACTTGGGCGACACAGATAATTATGATGCACAAAAAAATTATGAAAAAGCACTTCATCATTTTCTGCACCTCTTTCAGGCACAACCCCAAGTTTTTTTAATAGATAAACATCCCGGTTATTTTACTTCACAATTTGGAGAACAACTTGCAACGAAATGGAATAACGAATTGGTCGCAGTGCAGCACCATGAAGCGCATTTTGCTTCGGTATTAGGTGAGCATAATTTAATCAATAAGCAGGCACCCATACTTGGCGTAATATGGGATGGAACAGGCTTTGGAAACGACGGACAAATTTGGGGCGGAGAGTTTTTTGTTTATCATCAACATCGCTTTATAAGGTTCACTCATTTTGATTATTTCAATTATTTCCTTGGTGATATGATGGCAACCGAACCAAGGCTATCAGCTTTTTCTCTTTGTCATGAAATGGAAGAAGCAACATCTATTCTTCAACCAAAATTCTCACCGGAAGAATGGAAGAATTATCATCAACTAGTTAAAAAAAATAAACTCAAAACTTCCAGCATTGGGCGATTATTTGATGCAGTTGCTTCGCTGCTTGGTCTGATTGATAAGGCAAGCTTTGAAGGCGAAGCTGCCATGCTGCTGGAAGAAGAAGCGCATCATTATTTTAAAAGCGGACTAAACATTCCTGACGAATGGTTAGAGGAAGATGTATGGAAGAGCGGTTTATCAACTCAAACATTAATAAAAGAAATTATAAGAAAGATTAATACAGGAAAGGAGAAATCTGAAATAGCTGCATGGTTTCATGTACAACTTATTTTGGCAGTTAAAAAAGTTGCGACGCAAAACCTAACAGTTCTTGAAGACCAGTTAGGTTTACCGTTTCATAAAATCTGTTTCAGCGGAGGCGTTTTTCAAAATGGATTATTGGTTGACCTCTTGATTAGAATACTTGGAGTTCAATATCAACTATATTTCAACAGGGAACTATCTCCAAATGATGAAAACATTTCTTTCGGACAGTTGGTTAGATATGGAATAGGAGATATGAAATATGAATGATGAAATAAAATAGTCAAACTCCCTTAACATGAAAGAAAATATAATCATTACTAAATCTTTTCAATTTGCGATTAAGATTGTTAAGCAATATAAAATACTCTGTGAAATCAAAAGAGATACGTTTTGAGCAAACAAATGCTTCGGTCGGGAACATCAATAGGAGCAAATGTAAGAGAAGCTCATAATGCGGAGAGTAAAATGGATTTTATTCATAAAATGGGAATAGCCCAAAAAGAAGCTTCTGAAGTAATCTACCGGATAGAGCTTTTATACGAAACAGAATATTTAACCAAAGAAGAATACCATTCCCTTTCAAATGATGCTACCGAACTAATAAAGATTATCAGGAGTATAATTCTATCCTCCAAACAAAACCTGAAAAAATAATAAATATGAGTATGAAATAATAAATATGAAATATGAAACAACACCGTTAAAAATTGGTAATTTACATTGATAACATTTCATCATTCATATTTAACCATAACTCATATTTAATCATGACTCAATTTCATAACTCATATTTCATCATTCATATTTAAACAACATGTGCTTAGCCATTCCCGGTAGAATAAAATCAATCGAACCTTTTAAAGAAGGTTATATGAGTATGGGTAAAGTGGAATTGGGTGGAATTATTAAAGAAATTAACTTACAATTGGTACCTGATGCAAAAGAAAACGATTATGTGCTGGTTCACGTAGGTGTAGCCATAAGCATTGTTGATGAAGAAGAAGCCAAAAGCTCTCTCAAATTTTTAGAACAAATGAATGAACTGGATGAATTATATAACACTGCGGAAGATAATGAAATCACAAAAGAAGAAAGAGTAAAACAGGGTGATGATATCATTTCAAAAATGATCCCATGAAATACTTAACCGAATACCGCGACCCGGTCTTGGCAGCACAATACCTGGATGAGATAAAAAAAACAGTCACCCGTCCATGGACGATCATGGAGGTCTGTGGCGGGCAAACGCATAGTCTGGTGAAGTACGGCCTGCTTCAGATGCTGCCTAAAGAAATTACCATGGTTCATGGCCCTGGTTGTCCGGTTTGTGTTACACCAACTCATCTCATTGACAGGGCTGTTTTTTTGGCTAAGCAAAGCAATATCATCATGTGTTCGTTTGGTGATATGCTACGAGTACCAGGTTCTGAAAAAAGCTTGTTGCAGGCAAAAGCCGAAGGTGCTGATGTTCGCATCTTATACTCGCCTCTGGAAGCGGTAAATCTGGCGCAGCAAAATCCGGATAAGGAGGTTGTATTTTTTGCTGTAGGCTTTGAAACCACTGCTCCTGCGAATGCTTTATCGGTTATACAGGCACATCAATTGGGATTAAAAAATTATTCAATCATTGCTTCGCATGTGTTGGTACCACCGGCTATGGAAGCTTTATTAAGCGACCCTGAAACCGTTGTTCAGGCTTTTTTAGCTGCCGGTCATGTTTGCACCATTATGGGCAACAGTGAATACTATCCTATCGTAGAAAAATATAAAGTGCCAATAGTAGTTACCGGTTTTGAACCGATAGATTTGTTGCACGGAATATTAATGGTGGTACGGCAACTTGAAAAAGGCGAATACAAAATGGAGAATCAATACGCAAGAGTAGTTCGTGAAAGAGGTAATCTTTCTGCCCAGGAAGCTATCAAGGAAATTTTTGAAATAAGCAATCGTATGTGGCGTGGCATGGATATTATTCCGCACAGTGGACTGGAAGTAAAAGAAAAGTATGCAGCTTTCGATGCTACCCAAAAATTTAATGTACCATTAAAAGAGACTAAAGAAAATGAAAGTTGTATTGCCGGTGCCATCATGAAAGGATTAAGAAAACCGTTGGACTGCATCAACTTTGGAACTGCCTGCAAGCCTTCCCATCCCCTCGGTGCACCAATGGTTTCATCCGAAGGTTCCTGCGCTACCTACTATCATTTTTATTCCGCGTTAAACGAAGTTGAAAAAGTGGAAGTTTAGAATCTTCAGCGTGTTAAAAAGGACAACACAAATTATTGACAGGAATGTTTCAGGCTTTAGACAGGCAATGTTCAATATCTTCTAAACATATCTATGTTAGAAACAGAACTTCAAAATAGAAAAATAAAAATGCAGCTCCAGTGCCCTATGCCTCCACTGGACTTTGACATTATCACTCTGGGACATGGAAGCGGCGGGGTGTTAACCCATAACCTGCTAAATACGGGTGTATTTGATATTTTAAAAAATGATTACCTGAACCAACATCATGATGGCGCATTTCTGCAATTGAAAAATCCTGTGGCCTTTTCAACCGATAGCTTTGTGATCACACCAATATTTTTCCCTGGTGGAAATATCGGTGACTTAGCAGTGAATGGAACTCTCAACGATCTAGCAATGTGTGGCGCCATGCCGCGCTATTTTTCCTTGAGTTTTATTATTGAAGAAGGATTAACAATGAAAGAATTTTGGGACATTCTGGTTTCTATCAAATTTGCCTGTGAAGAAGCCAATGTAAAAGTGGTGACCGGCGATACCAAAGTAGTAGAAAGGGGAAAGGGTGATAAAATCTTTGTGAATACAAGCGGCATTGGTGAATTACATCCTAAAGCGAAAATTGCAGCGGCAAATATCAGAGCCGGCGACAAAATAATTGTAAGCGGAAATGTGGCTACTCATGGAGTTGCTATCATGTCAGTAAGGGAAGGATTGGTTTTTGAAACAGAATTAGAAAGTGATACCTGCAACCTTGCCCCGGCGGTAAATAATTTATTGGATCTTTTTGGAGAAGAAATTCTTTTTTTGCGTGACCCCACTAGAGGTGGTGTGGCAACGGTTTTAAATGAATTGGCAAAAGATAGTGGGCTTGGTATTGACCTTTTGCAAAATTTAATCCCTTTAAGCGAACAGGTTGAAGGTGCTTGTGAAATGTTAGGACTAGATCCATTATATGTTGCCAATGAAGGGATTTTTATAACCGCAGTTTCAGCAGAAATTGCAGATCGGGTAGTAGATGTTTTAAAGGCTATGGACACAGGTAAAAATGCAGCAATTATTGGTTCAGTAACCGCCGATCATCCGAAGCAGGTAATTTTAACAAGCAGTATAGGGGGAAGAAGAATGCTGAATATGCTTACCGGAGAACAGTTACCACGAATTTGCTGATGTTTTTTCCTAGAGAGATCTGACATACCTATACACACCTACCTCTTGTAACATCGCTGCATCAAATTCACTCATCACAAAAATAACTGAATGAATAAAATTTTAATATTGCCTTTGTGCTGCATTTGTTTCGTTTCCTGCCAGCATAGAAACAGTGTTTCCTATACAGAAAAATTTATTGACAGCTTAATGTCTGAAACATATGCTGCTAATCAACCAGGTGCAGTGATTCTTGTGGCGGATAATGGAAAGCCGGTTTTTCGTAAAGCATACGGTCTTGCGAATTATGAATTAAATATTCCCAATAAGCCGGAATATGATTTTGCCATTGCTGCCATGACAAAACAATTTACAGCCGGAGCTATTCTACAGCTTGCACAAAATGGAAAACTTTCCTTACAGGATGATGTAAGAGAATACCTTCCGGATTATAATACGCATGGCAAAACTGTTACAATCAAAAATCTTCTTACTCATACGAGTGGCATTCCAAGTTTTACTGAGAATAAAGATTTCGAAGCCCGATACACGAAAGACTATACCCATGAAGAGCAAATGGAATATATGATGAAAGACTCACTCCTATTTGATCCAAACACCGATTGGAGTTACAGCAACTCCGGATATTTTCTATGCGGGATGATCATTGAAAAAGTGAGCGGGATGAAATATGAGGAGTACATGCAAAGAAACATTTTCATTCCACTGCAAATGACTCATACCTACTTTGGACAAAACATCACTCCTATTCCCGGCCTGGTCGGCGGCTATTTCACAGGCAATGACAGTGTAATGTATAAATCAAGCTATTACAGCTGGTCGTGGGCATATTCTTCAGAGGGATTGGTTACTTGTGTAGATGATTTACTCAAGTGGGATGAAGCATTGTATTCTGATAAGATTGTAAAGCAGGAATGGCTGGAAAAGGCCTGGACACCGGATACACTAAATGATGGGAGAAGTACCCATTATGGGTTTGGCTGGACAGTAAACGATGTTCAGAACACAAAATTGATAGAGCACGGTGGTGCTATTGATGGATTCCTGTGTGAAGCTATTCGCATTCCATCGAAACACATCTATGTAGTGGTGTTATGCAACAATTATTTCAGAGACCCGGGGGGTGTGGTGCGCGCCGTTGCTATGAAGATGGCAGGGATTTCAACTGCACCTCCCGCTGCTGTAGAAATTTCAACTACTCAGTTAAGGGAGTATGCAGGTGCATATGAAATGCATCGGCACGGATCGAAACTCACCGCTAACTCCACCAAAGAAAAAGTGCTTCGGATAGTAAATTTCAGAAACGATTCTATATACAACAGAATGATGAACGGACGGGAATCAGCACTGACCTATGTCGGAAAAGATTTGTTTATGAACATTCCCGGCGGTCCGTATTTCCAGTTTCACCGCGACACAAATAATAAATTGAGCGCCTTAGAAATTTATTCAGCAACCATCAAATACGGGCCTAATGAGTACGAACCGAAATCCGATTTGCCAATTGCTAAGGAGCCAAAAGAAATTCAGATTGCTCCCGAAGTGTTGAAGCAATACGCCGGCAGATATGATTTGGGTGAAGGAACCTTTCTCACAATAACAACGGAAGTAAATCGCATCTTTGGCCAGGAAACCGGATTCGCGCGATTTGAAATGTTTGCGGAAAGTGAAAACAAATTTTTTTTAAAAGGCAGAGAACGGAAAATTGTTTTTGAAAAAGATGCCGCAGAAAGAGTAACCGGACTGGTTCTAACACAAGGAGGTAACATGAAAGGAAAGAAAGTGGAATGATTGATAATGGTGTCTTCTATGTATTCTTATAGTTATGATTTCATGAAATGTTCTTCAATACAACCTTCAAATTAAAATTGATAAAACGTATCTTTGTAAACTTTAAAGTTGCTTTATAAAAAATCACCACGTATTATGAAAATTGCAGTTTGCGGAAAGGGGGGCGTTGGGAAAACCACGATCAGTGGAATGCTATGTCGACTGCTTGGAAGAAGCGGAATGCCTGTGCTTGCTATAGATGGTGATCCCAATCCGAATCTTGCACTCATTCTTGGAATAGATCCTCTAGCTCCATCCCCTCCTGCACTAAGCACAGATTTATTGGAGGTTACTGAAAAAGAAGATGGAAAAAGATACGCAACCCTTGGAGTATCACTGCAGGAAGTAATGGACACTTATGGATTGAAGGCGCCTGATAATGTCACGCTGCTCGCTGTTGGTCAACCCGAGCATGCGGCCACAGGTTGCATGTGTGGCTTACACACTACTGTAAGGGAAATTGTTCATTCTGCGTTGGAAGAAAGCGATCGTGTTACCGTCCTTGATCTGGAAGCATCCCTGGAGCAGATGAAGCGTGGCACTTCAAAATATGTTGACATACTTTTGTGTGTTGTGGAACCATACTATCGTTCATTAGAGGCTGCTGCAAGGTTTTACCGATTAGGAAAAGAACTCGGAATAAAAAAAATAGTCGCTGTTGCAAACAAGGTAAAAAATGCAGAAGACGAAAAAGCAATCCGCGAATTTTTCGCTCAGATTGATTTGCCAGTTGAAGCTATTATTCCTTATGATGAAGAACTAGCAGCGACCGATGCCAAAGGAATTTCTGTGTTAAATAATAATTATTCTTCTCCCGCAATCGTTGCGTTGACTGAATTGGCTAACAGGTTATTGTTAAATTAAAATATCCGGAAACCAGTCATGGGTTCATTATTTTTGCTTTCCCCGTATTCCAGGAAATGGACTGGTATTAAGCTTTAATTGAAAGCATTCTTGCATTAACAGCGACAACTATGGTGCTTAAACTCATTAAAATTGCACCTGTTGCAGGGCTTAACATTATTCCCCGATTGTATAATACTCCCGCCGCCAAGGGTAAGGCTATGATATTGTATCCTGTTGCCCACGCTAAATTTTGAATCATTTTTTTGTAGGTTGCCTTGCCAAACAAAATTAAGCTTGCAATGTCTTTCGGATTACTGTTAACTAAAATTATTCCCGCTGTTTCGGCGGCTATGTCGCTTCCGCTTCCTACTGCGATACCAATATCAGCTTGCGCAAGTGCAGGTGCATCGTTCACACCGTCACCGGTCATCGCAACAAATTCTCCTTTGGCTTGCAGCTCTTTTATCTTTTCTAATTTCTGATGCGGAAGAACTTCAGCAAAAAATCCGTCCATCTTTAATTGGTCACTTACACTCTTCGCAACTTTTGCATTATCACCTGTGAGAAGAAATGATTTGATGCCGTTCTTATGAAGTGTTTCAATTGCAGGCACTGACTCGTCACGAATTTTATCGGCTAGAGCAATGTATCCGGCTATGGTCTCATTGATGATTAAGAAGACCACTGTTTCCGATTCTGCTGACTGAAAATTTTCTGGCAGGGATAATTTGTTTTCTTTCAGGTAGCCGGGGCTTACCACTTTTACTTGCTTCCCCTCCACTTCTGCCTGCACACCTTTGCCGGTTATGGATTGGAAATTTTCTATTTTGGGAAGAGAAGTTTTTTGCTCTTTCGCTTTCTCTATAATTCCTGTTGCAATTGGGTGTTGCGAATTCTTTTCCAATGCAGCAGCAAGGCGTATGATTTCATTTTCCGGAAGTCCTTTTTGAAATGCTACCACTCTTGCCACTTCAAATTTTCCGAATGTGAGCGTTCCTGTTTTGTCGAAGATGAGCGTGGTAATCTTTCTTGAATTTTCAAATGCAGTTCTATTTTTTATAAGCAATCCGTTTTTTGCAGCAAGCGAAGTGGAGATTGCAACTACTAACGGCACTGCTAGACCGAGGGCATGAGGACAACTAATCACGATCACCGTTACCATTTGTTCAATTGCAAATTGCAGTGATTGTCCTGCGAACATCCAGAATGCAAAAGTTCCGAAATCTAATGTCAATGCGATGATGGTAAGTACAAGTGCCGCTCTGTCAGCAAGCAGTTGTGTCTTTGATTTTGATTTCTGCGCATCGTCAACCAGCTTAATTACTTTCGAAAGATAAGAATCCTTTGAGGCGTGACTTACTTTTAATTTTAATGAACCTTCGCCATTCAATGCACCTGCAATCAGTTTATCGCCAACAGATTTTTTTACCGGAACACTTTCACCCGTAAGCATCGATTCATTTACATAACTTTCTCCTTCACTCAAAACTCCATCGGCAGCAATTTTATCTCCGGGCTTTATGAGGATAATATCACCTTCTTTCAGGGTACCTGTTTTTACATCACTTGTTTCATTTCCTTTTACCAAGTGCGCAACATCGGGATTAATGATGCCATCTCCCAGAAAAAATCTTCTCCCTTTAAATCAAACACGGTTGCTGCGCTGTATATGTAAGCTGCCGAAATAGCAATTGCAATTAGTATCATCATTCCCAGCGAACGGTTTTTTACTTCATTCCAAAATCCTTTCAGAAAAGGAAAACCACCATAGAAGAAAACGATAGAAGAAAGTG
The DNA here is from genome assembly GCA_013816805.1 of Chitinophagales bacterium. Taxonomy (NCBI): domain Bacteria; kingdom Pseudomonadati; phylum Bacteroidota; class Chitinophagia; order Chitinophagales; species Chitinophagales bacterium. The sequence continues at coordinate 91,069 of JACDDS010000009.1, forward strand.
CAAAGGCAACATATTGCGAACCCGGAAATTGCCAGTTCACACCAACCAATTTTTGAAGCAATCGGAGATAAAGCCATCACGGGAATGTTGATACCAATAGCAATAAAAAATTTCAATTTAAAATCTGCAATCATTTTGTGATGATCAAAAATCCACCGAGTGAAAGAAATGATGCAGAGTATGGTTTCAACTTAATCGCATCCATCTCGCAGATTGCTTTTCATGCGGGAATGACAGAAATTTTTTTTTCCCAGTCTATTCGCTTTGTCATTGATTGAAGCACTTTTCTTTTGCTAAGGTTACAAATAGTGTTCATCTTCTTTTGCGTGGCATATCTGTTTTGTTCATATCACACATGTTTTGCATTGACTTCTGTACATTTGGTCGTGCCTGAGCCATATTCATCATCATGTTGCATTTAGATTGATCAGCATCGCACATATCCATTGTTTTAGTCATCATCATATTGCACATTGCTGAATCTTTGCTGCACATGCTCATCATATTATCCATCATTCCCATTTGCATGTTCCTATCACCTGTCATCATGGAATTCATTTTCGACATCATTAAGTCATGGCGCTTAATCAACATCGAATCCATCAGTTCTGATGACAGTTGATCATCATTAAGAATAGAAGAGAAAATCTCTCGTTTCTGTGTATCCGTTTTTAGCATTTCCGAACCTTTGGGTTGTGTACATCCTGTGTAAATTAATGTTGCAGCGAGCAAAATCAGTAAGTGTTTCATTTGTTGTAGAATTTTGGTTGAGTTAGAAAATTAATTTGATAAAAAAGAATTTCGTGATCCTAATAAATGTGTTTAAAAAAAAGTTTTATTAACCTATTATTTTTTTATGTTATAATTGTCAGGGATGAGGTGATTAGAAGAGTTTTTTAAGAAGAGGTAAATAAAGCTGCTTCACTTTTTGTTTTGCCAATTATAATATTTTTAAGAACTGTATATTAAGATTATTTATTTGCAGCCATCCAAGATTAAAACTCGGGAATTTCCTTCGTTTGATCCGTTATTTCTTTCTGTGCCATTTGTTTAGCCTAATATAAATACCATTTTTTAATTCCAGGTTTGACATTGAGATATCGTCTTCATAATGAGATATCATCATTGTGGCAAAGTCTTTATTAATGTTACCAATCATTTGAATTGTCTGCATTTTAATCGTCATTTCGGACATTGACTTTCGCAACTCACCCTCACCCATTTTAATACATGAAAGGCTTCATGTTATTTATCATATCTTTTAATTTTTTCTGTTCCTCTGTCTGCTTGGTAATTTGTATTTTTCGCAATACTATCTGTATCGCTGTTTAATTTGCAGTGCCGTTGCTGCAAGCTATTAAATACATACTTGCTGCAACTAAGATTAAACTAATTTCATAATTGGGTCATTAACCCAGCCATGTAGAATTGGTTGATGTTGGGATAAACATAATTAATTTCATTCGCCATTGAATACATAAGAATGTACATGTAGATAAAAGAAAGCACACCCATGATGATAAGTTTCTATATTGTTTCCCGTTCATATTGTGATGTTGTTCCTTATCCATGATGTATGTTTTTATAATTAAAAATGTTGTGCAATAAACCCGGCAGGTTGTGTTTTAAAAAACCTGCCAGGTTTTAAGTTTACTTACGCCATTTCTCTGCATGCCTGTGCACATTGTTTACATACTTCAGCGCATTCTTTACAATGTTCTGTTTTATGTTTACCGCATTCATCAGCACATGCTTCGCAAATGTCTGCACATAGCTGGCAAATCTCTTTTGCTTTGCTGCTGCCTAAGCTCATTAATTGTGCAGACGCATAACAAATAGCTGCACATTCCATATTCAACTGAATGCACTTTGCCATCATTTTTACATCTTCTTCCTGTGTGCAAGACGAAGCGCAGTGATTACATATCGCTGCACATTTTAAACATGCTTCTATACAACTTTTGTACGTGTGATAACCCGTCATGATTTTTAGTTTTTACTTGTTATAAAATGATTGTTATAATAATTCTTTTTGATAAGCCCTTTTAGGAGTTTAGTAAACAAAAGTAACTCCTGCACCCACACCCATATCGCTGTCGAAATGTGATGAAATGGAAATGTATTTGGTGGCGATATATCTTAACCCAACCATGTATTCTTTATCAGTATTAATCATCCAGTTAAAACGCAAACGCGGTGTAACAGATAAATCTTCTCTTGATAACTGAAAACGAAACTTTCCATTTCCATCAACCCTGAAATCAGCAACGGTTAATGTGGGTAAAGTATAGGCAACACCTGCTGTTACAGTATGGCGATTGTCTTTATTGCTTACTTGTCCAAACAAATTTTTTGTCTCGCTGCCAAATATATTTTTTTGAGTGCCGTGTAAATCAAAAATGTTTTTTGCAAATGCCCCTTCCTTTTTATAATGATAATCGAAACCAACATAAGGATACAACCATTGCATTCTTCCAAAGTAGCGCCCAATCATGGTTTCGCTTTCATAGCCGTGTTCATCATGATAGCCTAAATGCCATAGTGTGCTTGCCTTCCAGCGTGTTTGGGCAAGCATAAATTCGCCGTCGCTGCCGTTACTTTCTATACCAACCTTGCCCATAGGATGAAACATTTTGTCGTCAGAATTTAAGCCACGCTTAGCCACTTTGGAGCTGGTAATATCAGTAATTGCCGATGAATCTATACTTGCCGAATCTGCCTTAGTGGGTGAATTTTTGTAGCTGAAAACCCTGCCCATGCCGCTCATCATGTGGTATAAAATATGGCAATGAAAAAACCAGTCGCCGCCAGCTTCACCGGCATAAAATTCAATAGTATCCCGCTCCATCGGCATGATGTCAATAATGTTTTTCATGGGTGCGTAATCACCCTGCCCGTTCAGCACTCTAAAATCATGACCATGCAGGTGCATGGGATGCCGCATCATGCTGTTGTTGAATAAAACTATTCTTATTCTTTCTCCTTTTTTTATAAGAATTTTATCGCTTTCAGAAACTACTTTATTGTCAAGGCTCCATACATAACGGTTCATGTTTCCCGTTAAATCGAATTTCAATTCTTTCCAGGGTCCATCAGGCAAAGTTGTTTTTTCAGTTGAACGCAACATGCCATAATTGAGCGTAACTATATCAGAGCTTTCACTTGCCATATTCATGCCTTGCATACTGTTGTTATTGGGCATTTGCATGTTATGTCCCTGCATATTATCTTTTTTAGATTTACTCATGTCCATCTTTTTCATGCCGTCCATTTTATCCTGCTTCATATCTTTCATGTCATGATCTTGATGCGTTGAATCATTTTTCATCTTATCCATTTCCATATTTTTCATATCATCCATATTCATTTCTTTACCAGGTTTTTCTTCGCCTGTTATTTCAGGATACATTACCGTGTTCATATCCATAACCTGGTTAGCCATTTGCATGCCTTCCATCTCTATCATATTGCCTTTCATATCCATCATGTCATTCATCATTTTCATGCCGGCAAAATATTTAAGCTTAGGCAATCTTGTTGCGGGCACTTTTTCTCCGCTGCCCAACCATAAAGAAGCTGATTTTGTACGGTCTTCAGGCGTTATCAAAAATTCATAACTTTTATTTTCGGGTACTGTTACCACCACATCATAAGTTTCAGAAACTGCAATAAGCAACCTGTCAACTTCTACGGGCTCTACATCATTACCATCACTGGCTACTACCGTAATCTTACCACCCGAATAAGTAAGCCAAAAATAATCTGATGCACCGCCGTTGGCTATGCGTAATCTTACTTTATCACCTGCCTTAAATTGGGGTTGTTCATTTTGATTTTTACCATTAATTAAAAAGTTATCGTAGTACACGTCACTTACATCCATTGCATTCATACGCTTCCACTCATTGGTAAGCTTAGTCTTTAAATTACCGCTTTTTATAGCCTCTGTATAGTTTTGCGTAGTTCCTTTTTCTATGGCAAACCAATCAGTAGCACTGCGCAGGCTGCGGTGAACTTCTTCGGGTTTCATATCCGTCCATTCGCTTAGCACCACCGGTATAGTTGGTATATCCCATTCTTTTCTTTTATTCATGATAAAAGAGCCATACATACCTATCTGTTCCTGTAATTTGCTATGACTATGATACCAATGCGTACCATGCTGAACAATGGGATATTTATAGAGGTAAGTAGAATGAGGCTTAATAGGCATTTGTGTCAAGAAAGGCACTCCATCCATTCGGTTGGGTAAAAACAATCCATGCCAATGCAAGGAAGTTTCTTCATTCAATTCATTATGGACATAAATTTCCGCCGTATCGCCTTCTGTAAACGTAAGGGTTGGCATTGGTATCTGACCATTTACCGCAATAGCCCTTTTAGGCTTTTTGCCATAAGTAACAGTAGTATCCCTTATATATAAATCGTAACGAACAGTACGAGGTGGCAACTTACTTTCAATAAGTTTATACCCCATATTTCTATCTGTTAGTTTTTTACCCGTTTGCATATCATTCATGTTGTCCATCTTCATTGTATCTTTCATCGGCATCTTGATATCCATCTCCGTTTGATTTTTTTGTAAAGGCAATGTGTCTTTCAATATTTGCAGATCATCATGTTTTTCCTGCAGTACATTAGACTTTTCGATTTTTTTTGCATTTGATGGCTTAACCGTCTGTGATTTTGGGCTTTCCATTTTCATTCCCGGCATATTCATATCATTCTGGGCAAATGCAAACAGATATAAGAATAATGTACAGGCTATTAAGAATATTCGTTTCATAAATTTAATTCGGTTGTGAAAGGCTTTCTTTAGTTTTATTGATCCAATCCAATACGGATGTTTTTTGAGTTTTTGTAAGTTTTGCATTCTTGTGAATTATTGCATATGCAGGAATAGGCATTGATTCATCATCGATGCTTCGGGCCATTTCCCGCAATTTGTTTCGTTGCATGCGTTTCGAATAATTTCCAAACTGACTGAAATTCAGATTTTCTTTTCCATTCTTTATATGAGATGCCATCCACCAGCCGCCTGGCTGAATACAGGAGTACCAGGGATAACGGGTATAGTTGCTGTGACAGTCATAACAGGAGTTTTTAAAAATATCCAATATCCCATCAGGCACTGAAACTATTCTGGCAATATCCGTTGATAAAACCTGCCCGTTATTATTATTACGGGCAGGCTGTATAAATTGAACTGCTATAAATAAAATCACTAATGCCAGAATTACTTTTTTTATGCGGCTCATGTTGTTTTATTTCAACTCCTCTTTCACAGCACCGCAATCATGCATTTTTTTCCCCATATATGGATTTCTTATCTCCTTTGTTTCACTTAGCCATATTGCCCCTTTTTTATTGTTATACATGGGACAGAAGTCCTGATAAAGCGTTTGTCCGGCTCCAAATGATTTTACCAGATCATTCATATCCTGGCTCAGCATATCAAAATGTTCACGCTGGTGATCTATTTTATTACTGTTTTCGCTGATATGCTCTGCATTTTCTTTTATATCATCAGCTACATCCTCATAAGCCTTTTTTTGCCCGGCAGATAAAGAGGATTTATCAAACTTTCCCATTGCATCAACCATGGCTTTGCCGCCAGCGGCGGCATCATTCCCATTGTCGCTCACCAATGCATTTTTTATTTGCAGGTAGCTGCTTACTATTTCCTTAACAGAAGCAGCACTGGCAATCGCTTCTCCATTTGTTTGAGTACTGGCTTTAACAGTATCTATTATTTCGCTCTGGCTTGCTACTGGCCTGTTGCTGTTAGTACAGGCTGAAAAAAAGATTGCAAAAATTGCAATACCAAAAATTATGTTTTTCATTTTAGAATATTTATGGTTATAAATGTGACCTGGAATTATTTCAAAGTATCCTTTATACTTCCGCAGGTAAGCATTGCGCTTCCGAAATATGGATTTTTTATAGCGCTTTCTTTGCTTAACCAAACTGCCTTTTTCATAGGACAATAAACCTGATAAACCGGCTCTGAAGTAAGCTTAACCGATTTAGCTAAGGCAAACATATTGGCAGACAGATTTGCAAAATGCTCGCGCTGATGAGTAAGATCTTTAGTGTCTGAAATTTTTCCGGCATCTTTTAATAAGGCATCACGGTTCCCCTCTACGAAATTTCTGTAGCTAATGCCATTGGCAGTCTTAACAAACTGTTCTGCATTTGATGAGGCTGAACCAGCATTTCCGGACACCAAAGCATCTTTAATGTCGTAGTATGAGCGAAGTAATTGTGAAAACTGAGATTGGCTTGTTGTATCCTGAGCAATGCTTTGTTGCACAAATACACTTGCCAAAATAATGGTTATTAAAAGTATTTTTTTAAGCGAAATATATATGGATGAGCCAGTGCTGTCCTGAGTTTTTAATTTCATTTAGAGTTGATTGAAAGTTATAAATAGAAAAATCTTGAACATGGAATGTTGGTACCATGCCTAATTTCAATTATAGCATCAAATCAAATCTGGAAACTCTGAATGGATATTCGGATGTCCGGCTTAATAGGGGGTGGATGAAAGCCGTTGAAAGCAATAACAGTAGTTCTCTCAGAATGTAAAAATAAAATTAATAGAGGGTGAACCGGGCTTTCAAATGATTGAAAAGCTTTTTTTAAGAATTCGGTTTTCTGTAGCTGCGATTGACCTATAGTACTGAAAAATGCCATGTGACCCTGCTGGCAGTCACTATTACTATCATTATGAGTCTTGCTCTGGCAACAGGATTTGTGACATAGTTCTTTTCCATTCATCTCAGTGCAAGAACCCAGCATACCAACACTGCAAACAGCCGTACAGACATGCACAGTCATAAAGACCAAGAGCAATATAAGACGGATGAAAGATGATATATATTTATGGATACTCACGTTACAATTTAAATATCAATGCTTGTTTGGAGGTTTCTGAATTCGTCTAACATCAATCACAACAACTCTTCTTGCGAATAAAGATAGCCTTTAGTATTCTTAAAAAAATGCTGCCAATTTTCTTTGCCATGTTCTACTAAATTATTATTAACATAATGACTGACATTCCAACCATGAGTAAATCTTCAAAGAGCGTGACCGTTCCCAAAGGAAGCTTAAATATAGTGCCAAGACAAGCGCATTCGATTGTTTCCTTTTTACGCAAGCTATTAATTACTCCAAAGGTACTGAAACTCATAGCTATAAAAATAAGAACATAAAGCAATTGATGATTAGTTCCAAAAAGCAGCCATATTCCGAAGGTTAGTTCAATAAAGGGATAAATGAAGGCGTAAAATTTCCATTTTTTTGCCAGGAAGTCATAGGTAGAATATCCATCAGCAAAACCGCTTAAATTAAGTAACTTAAAGAATGAGAAAGTAATAAAGAAAACTGCCATAAAATTGTTCATCCAACTGCTGAGATTCAAAGAATCATTTCTAAATGTCGGTATAAAACTGATTACCGTGATGTAACCGAATATAAGTAAAAGTGGTTTGTATGTAGAAAACCATGATTTGTTTTCAGCTTCACTCATCATCATATGGGAAGAGTCATCACTGTCTTCAGAAATGACGAATTTCCTATCTGCGCTGATTGCTTCCTGCAATGAAGTAATCGGTATATGACTGCTCATTTCAATGATTGCCTTACCAGGATTTAATGAAACTTCTGCAGAAAGCACATCCGGCAGTTTTAGTATTCCGCTTTTCACCTTATCCTGGCAGCCACTGCAGGTCATGCCGGTAACATTATAAGTGTGGGTCATTAATGGTGATATTAAGGACACAAAGTTACCTGCAAGTGTAAATACAATAACTATGGAATTTTAGAAATGATTTATAGGATTTACAGTTTGGCCAATAGTCTTTTGTCTGGTTAGCCGGTAATTGTTAAATTTTAAAGGCGAAAAAGTTTTACCTTAATTTTTAATGAACTTTTCAGTATATATATTTTTACCATCTAAAATTTTTATTAAGTAAATTCCCGTCGGAAGTTCTGATGTAAGGATAGTAAGGTTAGAAGTTACGTTTTCTAAAATCGTTGCCTTTACAACTTTACCAAGTTCATTCTGAATGGAAATTTTCAAATTACCCGATCGTAAATCACTTTTAAGAGAAATATTTATAAAATCACCTGCGGGATTGGGGAACATGCTGAATGAACTGGTAAAAGCATTCAAGCCTGTAATAAAATTCAAAGTCTTGCCTTCAATTCGAATAATTTTTCCTACTGAAGGAATATCATCCACCATAGCAAATAATATGTAATAGCCGTCGGGCATGGTTACAGAATCAGAAGGCAGCGTGGCAGTTATCTGGCTCCCGCTTTTTGTGAAAGCAAGATCGAGATACCTGTTATTACCAGAATTCATGAAATGCGTGTTCAGCGCATTTGACAGGAGTATAACGGAAGTAGGTGTTTTTGTTCGGGACACTTTGAAATTAAAAGAGCTCCCTCTCAAAAGATTGGTTGAGGAAAGATTTTTTATTACCGGGCGAACACCGCGAAGCAAATACGGTGGCGTGAATGCTTCTATCACGCTGAAAGTCGGCTCATTTCCGGGTTCACCTTCACCTCCCACAGCAATAATTCTGCCATCGGGAACCAGCGTTGTAATTGCATGATATTCTCGTGAATAATTCATTGCATCCAATCTTCTCCATGTTCCTGAATATGGATCATACTGATCGGTAATGTTCATGTAGCCATACTGATTAGTGGGGATAGGATCAGATGCTTCTTCCTTATACCCTGCCATTACAAATATCTTTTTGTTTGGAGCAAGAACCGTTTTTGCTCTCGACCGAACGGGAGAAAAATTATTTCCAAGTGACCAGGAATTTTTTAAAGGATCATAGAATTCAACCATGTTACCGGGATCGGAAGTAAATGATTTGAATCCTATTGCCACTGCACGACCATCAGGCAGCAGTACCAGCTCATGATCCGCGTGATCACCATTTGCCATTCGATTGCCCTGCACAAAATCATCAGCCAAATTCCATTGGTTTGTAGCAGGATCAAAAAGTTGCGGAGGGCGATGGGTCATTAAAACTTTGCCGGTGTAAAGCAGAACCACGGGAGATACCTCGTTACCGATCGCAATGTTGTCAACCCATTGCGAAGTACCTGTGGCAGGATCATAAATTTCAGAAGTGTTTGTCCTAACCGGATTATTCAAACCTCCGCCTCCTGCAATTAATATTTTATTATCAGGAAGTTTGGCAACAGTGGGATACCAACGGTATTCCAGCATATTTGGCTGATCTTGCCAGATATTACTTACCGGATCATAAGTCTTAACCAGGCGTGTACCTGGGCCATAAAAGTCCTGATCTGCTCCGCCAATAAAAATTACATTTCCATCAGGAAGTAATACCGGACCCACGCATCCCTGAATCTTGTCATCACCATTTACCAGAATGGTATCATTTGTTGCCGGATCGAACTTGAATGGATCTTTTGTATTATGACAGTAAAAGATTTTCCCATCAGGAAGCAGCACTCCTAAATTCGTACCTCCGAGAGCTTCAGGAGATTGAATAATCACATCCCAGTTTCCTTTCTGGGTTTCGTTGGCAAGAGTAAAATTCAACGCTGAAATGCTGCCCGTTACAATCAGCGAAATCTCTATATATTCCTTACCAAGAGCTTCAATACCCAGCGTGTAATTTCCTGAAGCCACATCCTTAATATTGTATTTACCGGTTGCAGTTGTCCTGTTCTCAATAAAAACCGTGGTATCGCTATTGAATAGCGTCACACGGGTGTTAATTATTGGCAACTGTGCTGAATCCTTCACTTTCCCTTTAATAGAGTACTGACCGTATAGATCAGAGGCATAAAAAATTACAAGAAGGAGGAAAAAGTTTTTCATGTTAAGTTCTTTAATTGACTTTTATATCTCCAATTTATGACTTTTATAATGATTTAGTCAATTGGTCTTAAGGTATTGACTTAGTAGTTTTATTAATTAGGCAAATTAAATAGTATCAAGTGTGCTCCGGGTTTTGTTCTTCAATTTTTTAAATTGAGAAGGAGTCATTCCCGTACCTGTTTTAAATTGTGCAGAAAGGTAGGCAGCACTACTGTAATTTAACTTCTCCGAAATTTCATTTATGGATAGTTCATCATAAATAAGTAACTCTTTTACCTTCTCAATCTTCTGAGATATAAAATACTTTTCAATGGTTATTCCCGTAACCTGAGAAAAAAGATTGCTCAGGTAAGTATAGTCATGCTGGAGAGTCTGGCTTAGGTACCGGGATAAATTGGTTTTAAGTTGCTGATCGGAATAATGCACCAATTCTACGATCGTGGTTTTTATTTTTTCAATGATGCGGCTTTTCCTGTCATCTATTAATTCAAACCCAAAGGGTACCAGGATTTCATTCAACTCACTTTTGCTTTGGGAATCTACTTCTTCAGCCACCTCCACTTCTCCTAATTCCACAGATGCAGGATGTAACCCGAATTTTATTAATTCTGATTTTACTACCATTTTGCAACGGTTGCATACCATATTTTTAATATAAAGCTTCATGGACCAGTTTGCTTAAAGCGTTAAATTATACTGGCATTAAACAATGATTATTGGGTTTAATTGTATATTATCTCATAAGTCAGGCTGCAAAATTGCCTGAACATTTCAGAAACCCCGCAGTATTTTTCCTGTGAAAGGCCAACCGCTTTTTCAATATTGAGCCTTATTTTTTCTCCGGCCAGGAAATAATATATTAAATGAACCTCTTTATAAATCCGCGGATGTGTGTCCGTTTGAGTGGCAGTTACAACAATTTCAAAATCAGAAAACTCAACTTTCATTTTATTCAATATGGAAACAACATCAAAAGCGGTACAAGCCACTAAGGAAACTAACATGAGCTTTTTAGGATTATCTATAGCGCCTGGCTTACCTGGATTTTCTGTTATGTTTAATGGAAAGCCATTTATTTCCGTTTCAAAGCTTTGACCACCTTTCCATTTCAGTACCAATGGATTTTCCATAGTGCATAAGGTTTAAATTTTGTCAGAAAAGCGTTACCTGGAGAGCGTATCAGAAGGTAAAATTATATTGCCGCTTTCATCCTCCCTGATAAATTGAATTGTTTCATCAAAACCGGCTTTATTTACAGGTACACTTTTATAATCTCCATACTTGCTTTCCATGGTTACCATTGAATTAGCATTGTTGGCAGCTTCTTTCATATCTATAAAATATTGCCTGAAATTATCAATAAGGTCATCTCCGCCCGTTTCTCCATGGCCTGGTACCACCAGGTTTATCTCGAAATTGCTGATCATCCAGTCGCAGGCAGACATATATTTATTTATGCTTGCACCAGCTTCCCGCTGTAAATAGGGATGGTAGCGATTGAGAACCACATCGCCGGTAAACAAAACTTTGCGTTTCTTAAGGTAAACAACAACATCATCAAAAGTATGGGCTTCCCCGACATTTTGAATTAATACATCTTCATCCCCTATTGTCAGTTCTTTAGAAGCGGCAATCCATTCATTAGGTTTATCCTCAGCGGAATTAAATTGAAGCCATAAGCTATCGCCGTAATTTCCTGCAATAATTCGGGCATCCGGATATAAATGGTTCCCTCCGGTATGATCGCGGTGAAAGTGGGTATTCACAACAATTTCCTTTTTCCCTTTTGCTTTTTTCTCTACCCAGGTGTGCAATTTTTCAGATCCATCTTTCACTTTTGTATCAATTATAAAAACAATTGAATCCGATAAAAGAACAGCACTGTTACCTCCATCACCAGGAAAAAGATAGAAATTGTTATCAATTTTTGTCATTGACAATCCCGGTACATAGTCTTCACACCCATAAAATAAAATACCGATATGAAGGCAAACTGCTATTCGGAACAATATCTTAACCGGCAATTGCATAGTTAGCTGGTGCTACAGCATAGTTATTATTAAATGGAATTTGATAATCACTTCTTTAATCAGCATATCCAAAAAACTCCATTACCATTTTCATTTTTACCTTTGCAATTCTAAAAAACTTTAAAATGAGAAAATTGTGGTTTGTAATAGGTTGTTTCCTGCTTCTTATTGTGGCCATTACTGTTGCATTTTGCTTCCTCAATTATAACCATAGCTAATTTATATTTATTCAGTCCCGGCAATGGTTGCCGGGTTACCATTCATCTTTTTTAATCTTCTCGCTGGGCATATCCATTCCCTTTTTCAAACCTTTTATCAGTTCCTGGAAAGTTCTATCGGCTTCACTCAAAGTATTGTAGTGATCGGCAACATTAGGATCGTTTTCATCAAATAGCTTTTCTAGTGGGAAATAGCTATCTGCTTTCAGATTTATATCTTTTATTTCGTATCGGTACTTTCCTCCATCTTTAAATCCCAATGTTAAAGTATACCTTATCATAGAGGCCTGTACTTTAATGTCATCCTTAACTCTATAGGTTACAAACTGAGGTTTTAAAATAATTACACCATTAATGGAGTCTGAAAGGTTAATGATTCCTGTAGGGTTTTTATAATAATGGTGGACCCAATTCATTGCCCTTTTCATCAGTTCCGCCCGCTCCACACCATCGGTCTGGCTTATTTCCTTATAGTAAACTTTATTGTCATCGGGGTTGCGTGGCAATACAGGCGGAGATGGTAATGACTTTTGGGCAAAAGCATTGGAAAAGATGAGTAAAATGCCTGAGAAAATCAATAATTGCTTCATTTCTGTGTTACAAAATAAGATGTGAAATTAATTGAAAAACTCCGACCGGAAGTACCGCTTCAATGCCAATTATTTAAAAGGCGAAAACAAATGATTTTCAACATAAGTTTTGTTTATAAATAACGGCTGAAATAGTTGATTTTACTACATTTCCAGCTTCCGAAGACGTATCTTTATGTCTTGATTTTTTAATTAAAAATCTTATCCGGAGATGATTACAGAAGAAGTTAAAATTCCAAGGAAGAAATCAGATTATACTGCAGATAATATCCAGGTTCTTGAAGGCCTGGAGGCTGTGAGAAAAAGGCCTGCAATGTATATCGGGGATGTTAGTTTGCGGGGATTACACCACCTGGTTTATGAAGTAGTTGATAACTCGATTGATGAGGCACTTGTCGGATATGCGAAAAACATTGATGTCTTTATTAATGAAGACAATTCAATTACGGTTATAGATGATGGAAGAGGTATTCCGACAGAAATACATAAAAAAGAAGGCAGGTCTGCGTTAGAAGTAGTAATGACAGTACTTCACGCGGGTGGGAAATTCAATAAGGATACTTACAAGGTTTCGGGAGGGTTGCATGGTGTAGGAGTTTCGTGCGTAAATGCCTTGTCCACTACACTAAAGGCAACTGTCTATCGGGAGGGGAAAATATATCAGCAGGAGTACGACCGCGGTAAACCCCGTTATTCCGTTAAAACCATCGGCACAACGGACCGTACCGGCACAGAGGTTACTTTTATTCCTGATCCAACGATATTTAAGGTAACGGAATACAAGTACGATACTATTGCGGCAAGACTAAAAGAATTATCCTTTTTAAACCGGGGAATCAAGCTTGCTCTTACCGATTACCGGGAAAAGGATGAAAAAGGAAATTTCATTTCGGAAATATTTCTATCCCAGGGTGGCTTAAAGGAATTTGTACAATATCTTGATAATACCCGCGAACCTTTAATTGCTGAACCTATTTATATTGAAGGAAGCCGCGACAATGTAATTGTGGAAATTGCCATTCAATATAATACCGCATATAATGAAAATGTGCACTCCTATGTAAATAACATCAATACCCTGGAGGGAGGCACTCACGTTGCAGGATTCAGAAGGGCCATCACCCGTGTATTTAAAGCATATGGTGAAAAAAATAACCTGTTTTCGAAAATAGATTTTGATATTACCGGCGATGATCTGCGGGAAGGCCTTACCGCTGTGATCTCTGTAAAAGTGCCGGAACCGCAGTTTGAAGGACAAACCAAATCGAAGCTGGGTAATTCTGAAGTAGTGGGCGTAGTAGATACCACCTTAGGGGAAGCATTATCCAATTACCTGGAAGAGCATCCACGGGAATCAAAGATATTGATCAGTAAAGTAGTATTGAGCGCTACTGCAAGAAATGCTGCCCGCAAGGCAAGAGAAATGGTTCAGCGCAAAAATGGCCTCACAGGATCCGGCTTGCCGGGAAAGCTGGCAGACTGTTCTGATAATGACCCGGAGGCTTGTGAACTATACCTGGTGGAAGGTGATTCAGCAGGAGGAACAGCAAAACAGGGCCGTGACCGAAAGTTCCAGGCTATACTTCCTTTAAGGGGGAAAATTCTGAATGTAGAAAAAGCAATGGAACATAAAATATACGACAATGAAGAAATAAAAAATATGTTTACTGCCATGGGAGTAAGCATTGGAACAGCAGAAGATGATAAAGCGCTGAATGTAGAAAAGCTCCGGTATCACAAAATAATTATAATGACCGATGCGGATGTAGATGGAAGCCATATTACCACCCTGATTCTTACTTTCTTTTTCCGGTATATGAAAGAGTTAATTGAAACAGGTAAGATATACATTGCAGCACCCCCATTATACCTGGTAAAAAAAGGAAAAGAGCAGATCTATTGCTGGGATGAAGAAGATCGTAAAGCTGCTGTAAAGCAGCTCGGTGGAGGAAAAGATGATAGTGTAGGCATTCAGCGATATAAGGGTCTCGGAGAGATGAATGCAGAGCAGCTATGGGAAACAACTATGAATCCTGAAACGAGAACGCTTTGGCTCGTTACCATAGAAAGTGCTGCGGAAGCTGATCATATTTTTTCGATGCTAATGGGTGATGATGTACCTCCACGCAGGGCGTTTATAGAATCCCATGCAAAATATGCAAGACTGGATGTTTAGAAAAAATGCAACGCTTTGTATTTGATTAGAAGTTATGTGGGGATATCCTTGAAAAAAATATGAACTAGCCTTCCATTTTCACGGTTGATCTTTAGCGCCTAACTTTTCATGATCAAAATTTATTTTACGATCCATAATATACTCCGGCCTGGATTTTATTTCATCGAATATACTGGCAATATATTCACCCATTAATCCAATACTTAATAATTGAACACCTCCAAAAAATATTATAGCTATTATAATTGAAGACCATCCCCTAACAGTAGTTTCAGGGAAATAGAATTTGGAAATAAGAACATACACCACGAGTCCGATGCTTACAATAAAACAGAACAACCCCAGATTGGTAGCAAGTCTTAGTGGCTTTTTAGTGAAATATACGAGGCCAACACGCGCGAAGCGCAACATATTATTTACCGAAAATTTTGTGATCCCGGCAAATCGCTCTTTGCGTTCATAAAAAATCGGCTTTTGTATAAAACCTACCCAGGCTATCAGGCCTCTTATATACTTTTGTTTTTCCGGCAATTTTAAAAAAGTATCTATCACTTTACGGTCAATCAGCCGAAAATCGCCGGTGTCTTTTGGAATCGATACATCAGAAAGATTACTTAATATTCGATAATACCACCTTGCAGTTAATTTCTTAAACGCAGATTCTTTATCCCTTCTTCTTCGCACAGCATATACCACATTACAATTTTCGAGTTGCCACATTTTTATCATATCAGGAATCAACTCAGGAGGATCTTGCAGGTCAGCATCTATTATAATTGCTACATCACCGGAAGCGTGGTTTATGCCAGCTGATATAGCAGGCTGGTGACCAAAATTTCTGCTTAGTGAAATACATTTAATTTTTTTATTGGTTGCACAAGAGTGCTCGATTATTGAAAGAGTGGCATCAGTACTTCCATCATCAATAAATATTATTTCATAATCTAAATCGATTTCCCGTGCAACTGCAAGTAACCGATAGATTGTTTCTTCTAAAACTTCCTGTTCATTATAACATGGTACTAGAATAGACACTATCATATATTTTGCATGGTAAGCAATGCTGAATAGGTTTTATACCGCTGCTATAAATTAAGGTAATTTAAAAATGGTAAGTGTACATCATTCCAGTTTAAGTTTTAGCCTGATCATATTTATACATGTGGCATAAATAAGCTCAGTTCTGTTAATTTTAACAGGTATGGATTTAGAATTATTGTTTTGATGAAATAATGCGAAAAACCTTTACTTGATTCATAGCGTCAATTATTGATACATTGTATTTTGCCTGAAGATTATTTACAATATTATCAGCAGCCACCATTACAGTATCCCCTTGCTTTATATCCTCTTCTCTGGCAAAGGAGGCCGCCTGATGGTTCTCTTTCAGCATATCAATATAAAACAATATGTTGGCAGGATAATCAGGACAGATGATTTTTACATTATTTAAATTCTTCTGATTTCTGATTGCATTTTGTAAATAGATAGGTATTTCATATTCTATTTGCTCATATGAATAATTTTTAAATGAATAAACTTGATCTATAATATGGCTATACGGAAGTATCAAAATAAAGAACATAAGGATTAAACCCCCAACGGGATATTTAAGATGGTTAGAAAAAGAAATATTTTGGGAAGTCACTTCATATATCCAATTCAAAAAAATCCCTGTTATTAAAGCTAACAAAGGATATATTGGTGCATCGTACCATTTAAGTTTGGTTTGTGCCGAGGAAATTATTAAAATATACTGCAGAACACACAAAACAAGGAACGCTGACAGTCTCCTGATCATCTTTTGCTTGTAGAAGAGGCCAATTACAATTCCGCAGGGTATCAGTAAATACCAGGCGCTATAATGACTATCTATTATTTGATTAATATAGAACCAAAACGGAAATTTGTGATCTTCAATAGTATGAAGGTATCTTCCACCTGCTTCATTTTCCAAAACAGCTTTAAAATATCCTGGGTTTATTATTTCACGGATAAGATAATATCCTCCTCCTATTAGAAAAAATAGAGATATTCCTATATAAAACGATCTATTTCTCAGGATTGAAAAAACTTTGCGTCTTGCAAAAGCATATATTATTAAAGAAGGCAGAAATAGTAAACCGGCTATTCCCTTACACAGGAGGGCGAGTGTTATACCAATAAAAAAAAACAGTAGAAAATTTTTTTGTTGTTGTTCAGATTCAATTAAAATAAAAAAGCACAATAGGTAAAATGTAGTTAAAAATACCAGCATAGCATCATAATCTCCTGTTCTTTCTACGTGAGGCATAATGTATCCTGCAGATGAGACCAGAACTACCGTTGCAATAAAGCCGAGACTATAACTGTGCACATATCTGTCAGCAAATAAAAATAACATAGCACATGTCAACACACCGCATATTGCTGCTGGAAATCTGATAGCCAGTTCATTTAAACCGAAAAGATGGATGCATATAACCTGCATCCAAATCATGAGTGGAGGTTTGGTATTCCACATGTCAGGCGCACCATCGTAAGTGGTTACAATCCAGTTACCTGATTTTGCCATCTCAGCAGCATTCACTGCCAAACGGGACTCATCCCAAAGCCTGATAGGATAAGAAGTAAGGTGAAGAAAAAGAGGAAAATAAATAATTACCGCCAGCAGCCCAATGCCGGTTATTCTTAATCTGCCAGCTGTTAAAACATTAACATTCATAGCTGGCTTATTTCCCCCTGCCTTGTAAGATCGTCCTGAATGTATACAGCAGGATCTTAAGGTCTAATATTAAAGACATATTTTCAATATAAAGCAGGTCGTATTTCATTCGGGAGATCATCTGTTGCACATTTTCGGCATATCCGAATTTCACCATACCTAGTGAAGTGATACCAGGTTGCACGCGATGCAGGTGTTTATAGTCTGTGGTCTGCTGCAGAATTTGATCTATATAATATTTCCTTTCAGGGCGTGGACCCACCATACTCATTTCACCCTTTAATACATTAAAGAACTGCGGTAATTCATCAAGCCGCCATTTCCGCATTATTTTTCCCCATGAGGTTATCCGGGGATCTTCATGAGAAGAAAGTAAAGGTCCATTAGTCTCCGCATTTACATACATGCTTCGGAATTTATAAATACGGAAAGGCTTCCCATGAATGCCTATTCGTTCCTGAGAATAGATTATGGGACCTTTGGAAGAGAACCGCACTTTTAATGCAACAAAGAGATACAATGGCAGGAAAATAATAAGCACAAGCGCCGAAACAATGATGTCTGAAATACGCTTAACGATATATTGCCACTTCGACATCAGCTGTGGGTATATTTCGATAAAAGAAGCACCCAATAAATGGTTCATTCTTACCGAACCTGCCAGAATATCGTACATATCAGGGACAATCTTAATGATCACATTCCTGTCCGCAAGCTGATTTAATATTTCGCGAAGCTGATGATGTTCAGAAGATTCAATAGCCACAACCACCTGCCTTACCTCGTGATTACGGATAACAGGTTCCAGATCTGCCATTACGCCCATCTTTGGCAAATACGTGCTGAGCCCGTTACCGTTACCATTTCCATTAATGTGAACGCTACCATTGCCATTGCCGTGACCATTTGTTTCAATAAAGCCAATAAACTGGTATCCCTGTGCTTTACTTTTTCCGTTTAGTTCTTTATGTACTTCAATAGCTCTCTTATTTCCACCAATAAATAAAGTTGGGAAGTAAACCATGCCCTTATCCATCTGGTATTTACTGCGGTTAAGCACTAAAAGCCTTCCTGACATAGTCAAAAAAAAATGTACGGAAAGCAGGATACCAATAGATTCATAATAATCACGGTAGTTAAAAATCCGGTCATCTATTAATACCGCAAAAAACAGGATTACTACCCCCATAACTGTAACATAAAGGGTTTGGGTAAGCTCATTTACCCGCGATTTTAGATAAATATTAGTATAAGTCCCAGTGAGATAATAGAGCAGAAGCCAACTAAAAGGTATAATTAACAGCCCTTGTACGAATTTGCGATCATTCATAAATAATGAAAATTGCTCATAAGTAAAGTGCTCAATAAAGACTTTTCGGAGTGTGAAAAAGATTGCCCATGAAAATAATGCGGTGAGGTAATCCATTACCGCATACAAACAAATACTTTCTTTTATGTATTTCGTTTGTTGCATCGGGTTAAAAATTTACCAACTTAATGTTGTCGAGATAAATCCGCGATTCGGTTGAAGAAGAATCATAAACAGCCCGTATTAAAATCTGGTAACTGTCTGAACTCAGGTTTGCAATATCATTACCCATATTCAAATAAATTTTATTCCATTCACTTCTGGGATTAATATTCCATTTATATAAAAAAGTGGTTCCTAAAGAAGCACTTCCGTAAAGACCTATCTGAAACATCTGGTTGCATTTGTAATTCATTTCTAAGTACACAGGCTTATCCTTAGGAAGTATATAACCTGCTGTAGTCCTCCCTTCATAAATGGAGTGATCTTTATTGAGAAAAATATATCCTGAATAATTCCCTTCAAGTTTATTTAATAAGTCATTAGTCCGGATCATATTGGTATCACCAGAGATCTTATCAAAAACATTGCCTGCTTCAAAATCTTCTATTAAGGGAAATTTAGTGCCCGGGCTATAAGTAAATTGCGGAGTTATTGAGTAAATTTTACCAGGATTAAGACTTACAGACATGGTATCAGGATAGTAGAAAGGATAAATAGCCCTTGTTTCGGAAATGCCGTTATCCCAAATACCTGCGTTTATAATTATTGAAGTATTTCCGTTGTTTAAGAGTGGAAATGTTTTGGGAATTTCATAAACCCCTTCAGAGGTGTAATTGGCATCGACCCAAACATCGGTTATTCTTTGCGAAGACGACCCCTGCCCGGGGCCTGCATTAAAATTTACTGTATCAACCTGGAGGTATGCAGGTATTACTTCGGCAGGATTTATAAGGGCACAAGATGCAGATGAGAGTATTAAAATAAAGCCTGTAACAGAACATATTTTATTTATAGATATCAAACCGATATGCTTTAGTTTTTTTTATATAATAGAAAACGGTTATGAGGTTGCAATATTATTATATGGAAAGAAATTTTTACTGTCAGTTAAGAAATGTAGGATTATTTCAAAACTGTGACAATCAGCTAAAGGAGTTCACACGATCTATTTTATCAATTATCTCATAGGCAATTTTCATAGCATTATAACCGTCTGATAATGTTACAGCAGTTTCTTTATCCTGCTGAATTGAAGAATAAAAAAGTTCCAGCTCCATCTTAATGGAGTTAATCGGCTTGATTTCCGGACGTTCAAAGTTAATTACCCTGGTTTCGTTATTGCCGGTATTTAATTCAATAGCGAAGGGATTACTATTATCTCTCTTATCGGAAAGCCTGATTATTTCCGCTTTCTTATCAAGAAAATCAATGCTGATGTATCCATCTTTTTGAAACATTCTTGTTTTGCGCATTTGCTTAAGTGAAATTCTGCTGGCTGTAATATTAGCCACACACCCATTGTCGAATTCAAGTCGTGCATTGGCAATATCCGGAGTAGAGGAAACCACTGAAACTCCGCTTGCACTAACTTTTTTTACTGATGATTTAACTACATTCAGCGTTATGTCTATGTCATGAATCATTAAGTCAAGGACAACAGGTACATCTGTACCTCTTGGATTAAATTGTGCAAGCCGATGTGTTTCTATAAACATGGGCTTTAAAAAATAAGGCTTAATTGCAAGAAATGCAGGATTAAATCTTTCTACATGACCTACCTGTGCTTTTATACGGGCCTCTTCTGCAAGCTTTACGAGATTGCGCGCTTCTTCAAGGGTGTTTGTTAGAGGCTTCTCAATAAAAATATGCTTTGATTTTTTTATTGCTTTTACAGCACAGTCATAATGGGACACAGTGTTAGTTACAATATCAATGCAATCTGCTTCATCAATTAATTCATCTATGTTGTCAAATCGTCTAGTACCAAACTCACGTACAGCCTGCATGGCATTCTCATCGTTTGGATCGAAAAAACCTACCAGCTCAAAATCTTTTATCTCCCGGATCAGCTTTAAATGAATTTTACCGAGGTGGCCGGTACCAAGCACACCAATTCTCAACATGCACTTTAATTTGAGACAAAATAAACAATAGAATGTGAGATGAGGAACTAAATAATAGGTAAGTCATTTTTATGAATAATTAAATTCAAAAACATTATTAGACATCATGGGCAGACTTTCAATGTCATGAAAGGTTGCTAACCTGTAAGAACTTAAAGCATTTGCTTTTGTCTACTTTTGCGCGAATGTCTGTGCACAAAAAGATCGCTTTTCATACCCTGGGATGTAAATTAAATTTTGCAGAAACATCGGCTATCTCACGATTGATTTGTGCAGACGGTTTTGAAAAGGTAGATTTTGAAGGCAAAGCAGATATTTATATTATCAATACATGTTCCGTGACAGAAAATGCGGATAAAGAATGCAGGGCTGTAGTGCGTAAAGCATTAAGATATTCGCCCCGGGCCCAAATAGTCATATTAGGATGCTATGCCCAATTAAAACCTTTGGAAATAGCAGAGATACCCGGTGTAGACCTGGTATTAGGCGCCAGAGAAAAGTTTAATATCGGGGAATACCTTAGAAAGCTACCTGAAGAAAAGATAATAAATAGTAAAGCAGCTGTTTACTCTTGTGACATTGATGAAGTAAACTTATTTGAAAGCAGCTATTCATTCGGAGAGCGCACCAGGGCATTCCTAAAAGTTCAGGATGGTTGCAATTACAATTGCACTTACTGCACCATCCCATTAGCCCGTGGAAAAAGCCGTAGTGACACTATAGCACATGTAACGGAGCAATCTCAAATGATTGCACAATCCGGAGTGAAGGAAATTGTTTTAAGCGGCGTGAACCTAGGGGATTTTGGAATCCACGATGCAGTTAGTCGCCACCATGAAGAAACGTTCTATGAACTCTTGCAGAAACTGGAAAATGTAGAAGCAATTTCACGGTTCCGCATTTCTTCAATTGAACCTAACCTGCTGAAGGATGAAATAATTGAATTTGTTGCAAGGTCAACGCGCATCATGCCCCATTTTCATATTCCTCTTCAGTCTGGGTCCGATGAAATCTTAAAACAAATGAAACGCAGGTATTTAACGGGATTGTATAAAGACCGAATTGAAAAGATAAAATACTTAATGCCGCATTCCTGTGTTGGAGCCGATGTTATTGTTGGTTTTCCAGGTGAATTAGAGAAAAATTTTGAAGAAACATATCAGCTTCTCGTGGACCTTGATATAAATTATTTGCACGTATTCACATATTCGGAAAGAGACCATACGGAAGGAGCTGCTATGGAAAAGGTAGTACCCAAATCAATCCGAAACCAAAGGAATAAAATGCTTAGGATCCTTTCTGAAGAAAAAAAACAGGCATTTTATAGACAGCACATAGGCACGACCAGAAAAGTTTTATTTGAAGGAGGAGAAAATCATTATACAGCATCAGGTTATACGGATAACTACATACGGGTTACGGCTGAAGGTTATCCCGGTATTGTTGGCAGCATTGAGGCTGTAACATTAGAAAACGAATCAGCCAATTCTTTAAGAGGAAGATTAATTTCGAAATCAATTACCAATTACGAATTTATTCTGTCTTAATAAACCCAGATAGATTCTGCAAAAACAATTGCAGATGAGAGATTCAATTATAAAAGTTTATTTATAGATTTTACATTCAATTTGTTAGCTATTTAAATTAATGTATCCTACCATTTCCGACCTCATCAAAGATTTGTTTGGCATTTACATACCCTTGCCCATTCAAAGCTTTGGTTTTATGATGGCAGTTTCTTTTTTTTTCGCGGCCTGGACGCTTGCAATGGAATTAAAAAGAAAAGAAAAAGCGGGACTACTTTTTCCTGTCAAAAAAAATGTAATTGAAGGAGCCCCTGCAACAATTTTAGATTTAATATTGAATGCATTGGGAGGCTTTATTGTGGGATATAAATTAGTGGCAATTGTACTTGACTATAAATCTTTTGTAGGTGATCCCCAGAGTTTTTTACTTTCTACACGTGGAAATCTTTTAGGTGGAGCAGCATTGGGTATTATTTTACTGTACCTCAAATACCGCGAAAAAGAGAAGCAAAGATTACCCCAACCGGAAAAAAGACAAATAGAAATTTATCCTCATCAATTAGTGGGTGACATTACAATCGTTGCTGCAGTTTCAGGATTATTGGGTGCCAAAATTTTTGATAACCTCGAACATATTGATTCGTTTATAGCAGATCCGATAACTTCTCTTTTGTCGTTTAGCGGGTTAACATTTTATGGAGGGCTTATATTTGGCGCAATTGCCGTTCTGTATTTTGCCCGAAAAAATAAAATTTCTGTGTTGCATTTAGCAGATGCGGCTGCCCCTGGATTAATTCTGGCTTATGGTATTGGCAGAATAGGCTGCCAGCTTGCAGGCGATGGCGATTGGGGCATTGTTAATTTTAATCCGAAACCGTCGTGGTTTTTTTTTCCGCATTGGGCATGGGCATATAATTATCCCCACAACGTAATTCAGGAAGGAATAGCAATTCCTGATTGTGTCGGAAAATTTTGTTATCAATTAGCCCACCCAGTTTATCCTACTCCATTGTATGAAACCACGGCTGCGTTATTAATTTTCTTTTTTCTCTGGAGCATCCGGAAAAAGATCCGGGTTCCGGGAATGATTTTCAGCATTTACCTGCTCCTTAATGGGATAGAGCGGTTTTTAGTTGAACTGATTCGCGTGAATGTACAATACCATTTTATGGGGATTAATGCCACACAGGCTGAAATTATTGGCGTAGTGATGGTAGTACTGGGGATTACCGGAATATTATTTTTTCAAAAACGCTATGCTCTGAAACAATTGAAGTGAAGGATAGAAAATTTCATTTTAAATTTTCAATAATGGAATTCATTTCTAAATATGTTTTTAATCCACCCTTTAAATTGTACAGGTTTGTAAAACCATATTTATCCTGCAGCTGTGTAATTGCTATTTGGCTTCTGATCCCCGCTTTACAATAGAAAATTACTTTTTTGTCTTTGGATATTTTCGCAACATTCAGCATTATATCGCCTAAAGGAATAAAATCACCACCAATATGCACTTTTGCCCGCTCAAACGGTTCCCGTACATCTATCAGCTGAATATTATCGTTCTGATCCAAGATCTGTTTTAGCTCCCCGGGAGAAATTTCTTTAATGATTTCATTTGATGATACGTTGCAAATATTTTTATATTCCTGCGAATTCAATAATGGTAAGCTCCGGATTTCATCCACTGCATTTTCATCTCTTCTGAATGATACCGTCTGGAATTTCATAGAAAGAAAATCGATGTTCAATATTTTCCCCGAAAGAGCCTCTCCTATTCCGCAAATAATTTTAATAGCTTCATTTGCCATTAGCGTTCCCACTATACCCGGAACAATTCCCATGACTCCGGTCTCTGAACAATCTGGCCTTTGCCCCGGTAAAGGAGGCTTATCAAATAAGCATCTGTAGGTGCCACTCCTGTTGAAATTAAATACTCCAACTTGACCGGTAAATCTATATACTGCCCCGGATACAAAAGGTTTATCCAATTTCACGCATACATCATTTATCAGATACCTGCATTCAAAATTATCAGAGCCATCAATAATCAAATCATAATTTTCCAGAATTGTAAGGGCATTTTCCGGATATAGAAATTCGCTGATAGATACAATATTAATTTCCGGATTTAATACCGATAACTTTTGTTTTGCTATTCCGGCTTTATTTTTTCCAATTTCATTTTTATTAAATAAGACCTGGCGATGAAGATTTGTAACATCTATTGAGTCACCATCGATAATCCCTATTGTACCTGTACCCGCAGCTGCAAGATATGGAAGTAGAGAGCAGCCGAGACCGCCTGCTCCAATAACTATAACTTTTGCTTTTTTTAATTTTATCTGACCTTCTATACCCAGCTCAGACAATGATATCTGCCTTGAATAGCGATGATGTTCTTCCTTTGTTAATTCCACAGCAGAATATCTAATTTCATATAATCAGCTTAACGAACGGTCCCAATCCTTCCAGACTGGTTCATAACCGCTTGATTCAATAATAGCAGCTAATTCCTGAGGAGAACGGTCATCAGAGATTTCAAATTGCTCCAATGCATTCGAGTTGCTGTATCCCCCGGGTTCTGTCTTTGATCCTGCACTAATTGAGGTAATGCCCAGTTTAATGGCATTGTTCCGGAAGCCGCGTGCTTCCCGGGTCGATAGAGATAGTTCCACATTTTCATTATAAATTCTGTAAGCACATATCAGTTGCACCAGCTGTTTTTCACTCATTGGAAACTGAACATGTTGAGAGCCGACCGCTGGCCGAAGCCGCGGGAATGAAATGGAAAATTTTGTTTTCCAAAAGGTCTTTTCGAGATAAGCCAGATGCTGAGCAGTAAAAAAAGAATCGGTTCTCCAATCTTCAAGACCCAGTAAAACACCTAAACCTATTCGATGGACACCTGCCTTCCCCAGCCGGTCAGGTGTATCAAGCCGGTAGATGAAATTTGACTTTTTTCCTTTGGGATGATATTGCTTGTAATTTTCCTTGTGGTAAGTCTCCTGGTAAACAAGAACTGTATTTACTCCGCAAGCAATTAATCTTTCATAATCATGCAGGTCCATTGGTTGAACCTCGAGCATAATATTTGAAAAGTGAGGGCGTATCAATCTTATGGCATGTTCAAAATAATCCGATCCTACCGTTTTAACCGCTTCCCCACTTACAAGCAAAACATGATCATAACCCATTTCTTTGATAATGGCAATTTCGCGGAGGATCTGATTATCATTTAAGGTTAATCTTTCAATCTTATTATTAAAACTAAAGCCGCAATAGGTACAAATGTTCTGACATTCATTGGAAAGATACATCGGGATATACATTTGTATAACATTTCCAAAGCGACGCAAGGTAATATCATGGCTTAGTTGTGCCATGTTCTCTATATGCTTTTCTGCTGCAGGTGATATGAGTGCTTTAAAATCTTCCAGAGTCCTGTTTTCTTTTAAAAATGCTGTTGTTACATCTGTTTCCGTTTTAGCATAAATAGAATCACGTTCAGTATTCCAGTTCAGTTCATCAAAAATTTTTACAAAGCTCATCTCACTTAATGTTTTTATTCGGAAAGGAAGGCGGTAAGAGGACTGCTCGCTTCTGCAAATGCTGAGGTAATACCTAATCTTGATTCATATGCCATTCTGCCTGCTTCAACTGCTAACTTAAAAGCACGTGCCATCTCTGTTGGATCAAGTGCTACTGAAATGGCTGTATTAACTAATACTGCATCAGCTCCCATTTCCATTGCTGCGGCAGCGTGAGAAGGAGCTCCAATTCCTGCATCAATAACAACAGGTATCTTGCTTTCACGAATTATGATCTCCAGCATCTCTTTTGTTTGAAGTCCCTTATTCGATCCAATCGGTGAACCTAACGGCATTACCGCACTTGTACCTGCATCTTCCAAACGCTTGCATAGTACAGGATCCGCATTCACATACGGTAAAACAATAAATCCCATTTTCACTAATTGCTCTGAAGCAATTAAGGTTTCCACAGCATCTGGCAAAAGATACCTTGGGTCCGGATGTATTTCCAGTTTGAGCCAATTCGTTTCCATAGCTTCTCTTCCTAATTGAGCAGCAAGAACCGCCTCTTTCGCATTTCTTGCTCCGCTAGTATTAGGCAGTATTTGCACAGGAAGTGATCTTATTATATTCCCTAAATCATCTTCATTTTTAGAAATGTCTATTCGCTTTAATGCCACAGTAACCATTTGTGTATCCGAGGCTCTTATCGCTTGAGTCATCAATTTTTTCGAACTGAATTTTCCCGTCCCTAAAAACAACCGGGATTGAAAATATTTTCCTGCAATAATTAATTCTTTCATAGTTGTATTACATTAAAATATGTATGAATACCAGAATTAGCTTCTGACACTCCACATTCATTTATAAATTCCCTGATTGACTGACCCGGATTTCCGGAAAGACTTACAGCAGAGGAAACAGCCACTCCATTTGCATTTACGCCAAAGATTGATTCTACATCAGTGAGTTGTATTCCTCCTATGGCAATAACAGGTTTCATCATGCCTGCTTTTCGTGCACCCGAAATAATAGTTTTAATACCTTCCGCTTGTAAAAAGGAATACTGATTTTGTTTAGTCCCGGATAACCGGAATGGCCCAAGGCCCACATAATCAATTTCGGCATTTTTTAAATCCAGTAATTGTTCCATGGTATGGGTGGATAATCCAATAATGCTATCTCTTCCCAGAATTTTTCTTGCTTCAGTCCATGGCATATCATCCTGTCCCAAATGAACTCCATCTGCACCTATTTTTTTAGCTATGTAAGGATGATCATTTATCAGAAGTTTTACATCGAATTGAGCTGTGATGGCTCTGGCGTGTTCGGCAATCTGCAGCCATTCTTCTTCATTTCTATTTTTGATTCTTAGTTGAATCCATTTCACCCCTGCTTCACAAGCAGTTTGAACTTGCTTCTCATGGGAATAATGCGGCAGGTCCTGAGTAAGAAAATGAAATCCGGAAATTTTTTTATTCATGCACCTCTATTTTAATATTTTTATGAATGCCAAGTAGTCCATCGCTGCTTAGCAAAAATTTCCGTGTGTATTCCCTTGCCAGTTTGCAGCTTATTAATAAATTATTTCCTCTGGTAAGAAAAGCTGTTATAGCCGATGACAGGACACAACCCGAACCATGTTTTTTATATCCATTAAGAAAATGTGTTTCAAAATAATATTCGTTTCCTTCGGTAAATAATAAATCGAAAAGTTGATTATCAGCACCGGCAACACTTTTAACAAAAACATTTGTGAAGTTTTTCAATCTTCCAGCTGCTTTTAAATCATTTCCTTCGTTCATTAATTTTTTTATTTCCTCACTATTAGGAGTTATTAAAAATACTTTCTTACAGATTTCAATAAACTCATCATAGCTGAATTCTGAATGAAAATGAAATCCTGAAGAAGAACTAAGGATCGGGTCCCAAATAATCTTAATAAATGGAAAACTTTTTTTCAAAAAATCTATTACCTCTATAACTATGCTAAAGCTTTCAATGAGACCTATTTTAATGTAAGTGAGCGGATACTTTTTCAACAAAATTTCAAGCTGTAAAAAAATAGTATGTGACAAAACCCATTTTACGCTTGAAAGCTGTTCTTCGGTCTGAACCGTATTAGCTGTGCATACGCCCAACCCATACACATTAAGCTGCTCAAAAGTTTTTATATCGGCAACCAGTCCTGCTCCGCCACTGGGATCAAAGCCTGCAATACTTAAAGCGTATTGATGTTGCTTTAGCATAACTTTTTTATTCTGCAAAATTTTTCCACAGGATCAGAAGATTTCCAGATAGAGCCAAGAAGCGCCACACCGCTAAATCCAAAATCCTTTGCTGACTCAATTTTACTTTCATCTATACCTCCTAAAGCAATTACTCTGTATTTAGTACTTCTCAGAGTTTCACGAAGCGACTGCTCATTGAAAGTGCTGCTGTACCCGATCTTCGAGATACTTTCAAACACCGGGCTGAGAAAAACATAAGAATAATCATTCCCGCATGAAAGAATATCTGACTGCGCATGAAAGCCTGTGCTTATTTCGGCATCCTTTTTCCGGAATTTAATAAGCTTTTGCAGCGCTATATTTTTCCAAAAATTTTTCTTTCGATTTGACTCGCTGAAATGAATGCCACATAATTTATATTTAAAAAAAAACTGATAATGTGAATGAATCATTATTCTATTTCGAAACCTCTCATTAATATTTAGAATATAATGCTGCATTTCTTTAGGTGAAAAACGAGGCTTCCGCAAGTGATATGTATCCATGCCTGCCTCAAAAAGATTCTTTACTATTTTTAACTCATCTTTTACTTTTCCGGGGGATGAAAGCACTACAATTTTGAAATCAACATTCATTGCTTTACATATAATTCACTTCCTGATTCTGCAAACTCCCTGGCCTTTTCCGTCAATCCATTATCAATAATTATACTTTCAGCA
This sequence comes from Chitinophagales bacterium, assembly GCA_013816805.1. Lineage (NCBI taxonomy): Bacteria > Pseudomonadati > Bacteroidota > Chitinophagia > Chitinophagales > Chitinophagales bacterium. The sequence continues at coordinate 120,108 of JACDDS010000009.1, forward strand.
ACCTTAAGCTTTTCAGCATAATCACGAACCTCCTGTGTAATCTTCATAGAACAAAATTTCGGTCCGCACATAGAACAGAAGTGAGCGACCTTTGCATTCTCTGCAGGCAATGTTTCATCATGAAATTCTTTTGCCGTATCCGGATCCAGCGACAGGTTAAACTGATCTTTCCATCTGAAATCAAATCTTGCTTTACTTAGTGCATTGTCTCTGAACTGAGCCCCAGGATGCCCTTTCGCCAGATCAGCTGCATGCGCAGCAATTTTGTAAGCTATCACACCATCCTTTACATCTTTTTTATTAGGAAGGCCGAGATGCTCCTTCGGAGTTACGTAACACAACATGGCGCATCCATACCAGCCAATCATTGCAGCGCCTATTGCAGAAGTAATGTGATCGTAGCCAGGGGCAATATCTGTCGTTAACGGGCCTAAAGTATAGAAAGGAGCTTCGTGACATTCCTCCAATTCTTTCTCCATATTCACTTTTATCAAGTGTATTGGAATATGTCCTGGACCCTCAATCATTACCTGCACATCATGTCTCCAGGCGATTTTTGTCAGTTCACCAAGCGTTTTTAATTCTGCAAATTGTGCGTTATCATTTGCATCGGCAATACTCCCGGGGCGCAGGCCATCGCCCAGTGAAAAAGACACATCATAGGCTTTCATAATTTCACATATCTCTTCGAAATGGGTATAGAGAAAGCTTTCCTTATGGTGAGCAAGACACCATTTTGCCATAATGCTGCCCCCACGTGAAACAATACCTGTTATCCTGTTAGCCGTAAGCGGAATATACCGAAGTAACACACCGGCATGTACCGTAAAATAATCCACACCCTGCTCTGCCTGCTCAATCAAAGTATCGCGGTAGATCTCCCATGTCAAATCTTCGGCAGCACTCACCTTTTCCAGGGCCTGATAAATAGGCACTGTTCCCAGCGGGACGGGGGAATTACGGATTACCCATTCACGTGTTTCATGAATATTTTTGCCGGTCGAAAGATCCATAATCGTATCGGCTCCCCAACGGCATGCCCACACTCCCTTTTCTACCTCTTCTTCTATGGAAGATGTAACTGCACTATTGCCAATATTCGCATTAATCTTAACCAGAAAGTTTCTCCCGATAATCATCGGTTCTGTTTCAGGGTGATTTATATTAGAAGGAATAATGGCACGGCCTCTTGCAATTTCTTCCCTTACAAATTCCGCAGTAATTGCATTAAGAGGAATTGAAGCACCGAATGCTTGACCTGCATGTTGTGTTTTTAATTCTGAAAAATAATTTTTTACTTCATTGGCACGTTGATTTTCCCTGATAGCCACATACTCCATCTCCGGTGTAATGATGCCTTTCTTTGCATAATGCATCTGAGTAACATTCCCGGAACATTTTGCCTTGTAAGGCTTTCGGCTTTGTTCAAAATGGATATCTGCTAATCCCGGATCGGACAATCTATAATTGGCATAGTCCGAAGAAAAACTCCTGAGTTCTTCCGTATCATTTCGATTTAAAATCCAATCTTTTCGAAGTGGCTGCAGGCCTTTATATACATCTATATCTGCTTCAGGATCGGTATAAGGGCCACTGGTATCATAGACTGTGACCTTCATCCTTTCTTTTGTATCGGTTCCATTTTTAATTTCTGCAACATCATCTGTCTCAATTTCACGCATGGCAACCTTTATATCGTGCAGTTTACCTTTCACAAATAGTTTTTTAGACCCGGGAAAGGGAGCGCGGGAAATGGTTTCTGATGTGGGAAGCTTTTTAAAATTACTCATGGAAATATTTGCTTGATGATTAGTTAAATATTTTTTCTAATGCTATTAGCCTCCCTGCGCCGCTTCAATAATGAGCACTTCATCATTTTCTTTTAAGCTGAAATAGCCCCATTCACTTTTTGGAATTACTTCATCATTTACCGCTATCGCTATTCCATTTTTTTCCTGCAGCAATAGTTTTTTCAGGAGCATCTCTAATTGATTGCTGTCCTCTAAAGCAATGATATTATTGTTAACCTTAATGTTCATTAGTTTAAATAGATAGTTCCTTTTTTAAAACATTTAAATATGAAAAATCGAAAACAATAGAAGGAGATCAATTTAACTTTTCCCTTCGCAGGAATTACCCTGATCAGGTTTTGAGGGTTTGATCTCAGTCCGGAAGGACACCCCTAAAGTTTTCGAAAACGAAACTACAATTTTTTAAACACTTGCTTTTCTATTTAGTGCCGCAGAAGCATTGTTAGGTTACCATTCTCAGATCAATTAACTTTTGCAGTTAACGGGTTTCGGATACCTTCATACCGAAACATTTGTGCTTGTACTGCACCAACTACAATAGGCGATTCTACTAGTACGGGAATTTTATTCTCATCATCTGTAACGTGTACGGTCATTTTCTCCCCACCTTTAAAGATAGTCCCTTTGATTAAGAGAGGGCGAAATACAATACAGCGAAATGTGCCCTGGCTCGTAGTTATCTGCTCCTTTCCGATATAGCGGATATAAATAGGATAGATTTTATCATCTAAAAATAAATTTACCGGAATGGTGTCATTTACGTTATACCGCGCAAAATTGATATTACGGGCATAATATATAGCCGATAGAACATCCTGAATACAGTCCGGTATATTGAATGTTCCATGAGTTGAAACAGCCTTTTGCTGATCATGCTTAAAGGTAACATTGTTATAGATGGAATAACCTCCCTCATTTACATTACGTATGAATTTAAGCGGTTGCAATGTTTCCATGTCAACATAGCTTTCATATTGATCACGAACCTTAAAAAACCAATCGTAACTTTTATAGCTGCTGCCATACCCAATCATATGATACACCGGCTTATTTTCAAAAATGCCTGAATTCACTGTAAATGACACTTCACCACCATTAAATTTCAACCCGTGCCAGTTATAGCTAACTTTATAAAACACTTTTTCTCCAATGCTGAAAGCAGTATTATTTACAATACATCTTGAAGAAGTCTGTGCCGCGCCAAAATTAAAGCAGGTAATCAACCAGAAAACTAAAGTGGCCAATACAGTTTTCATTCTTTATATCAGGTAATGTTAATCTCCAGATACCGTGCTATATAATATGTGAATAGATAAACGTTCTTCTAAGATTCATATTTTAAAGTTATTTTATTGCTGATTCTCAATTGCAGAAAACGGCTTCATAAGGTATTTCAATTTTCAATAATTGTAAAAGTAATTCCATCTTTATAATGTCATTGTTTTTTAGTTAAAAAGGCGCCATTGACTGAAACTGGAAATAAGACTGTAGCTTCTAAAATTATTCTTGGTATTGATCCCGGTACTAATGTTATGGGATTCAGCATAATAAAAATTGATGATAAAAGAATGGTGCTCGTTGAAATGGATGTTATAAGAGTAAATAAAGAAAAAGATCATTACCAGAAATTAAAAAAAATATACTCAGGGGTTCAACAGATTATACACCGTTACCGTCCTACTGATTTGGCCATTGAATCGCCATTTTTTGGAAAGAATGTACAATCGATGCTAAAATTGGGAAGGGCTCAGGGAATTGCTATTGCGGTGGCACTATCGGAAAAAATTGAAGTCTTTGAATATTCGCCAAGAAAAATTAAGCAATCCGTTACCGGTAACGGCAACTCATCTAAAGAACAGGTAGCACTTATTTTGTCTCAATTGCTTCGGTTCGACACAAAACATCTTTTACCCGATGCAACGGATGCTTTGGGTGTGGCTGTTTGCCATCATTTTCAAAATAAAATACTTTTTTCAAGGGATTCAAAAGTGTCAGGATGGAAAAAATTTATTGAATTAAATCCTGGAAGAATTATAAAATGAATTTAAAATCCTAAGCAATAAAGTGTGTCTGTACATCATTAGCTATGCTTCTCAGTCTTTCTGCAGGAACCTTTAGTTTAGATTTGCTGAAATTTATATCCTCTACACTTTGCAATGGGATCAAATGAATATGAGCATGGGGCACTTCCAGACCGACTACCGCAACGCCAATTTTTCTGCAATAAATTGATTTTTTAATTGCCTGAGCAACATGCTTTGCGAAAACAACCATATCCGAAAGCATCGTATCTTCTATATCAAAGAAATCATCAATTTCTTTTTTGGGAATTACCAGGGTGTGCCCTTCTGCAAGAGGCATAATATCGAGAAAAGCAATGAATTTATCATCTTCAGCAACAATGTAAGCAGGTATTTCCCGGTTAATGATTTTTGTAAAAATGCTTCCCATAATAATCTATATTGAAATCTCAAGAACTTCCAATTTTAACTTGCCTGAAGGAACATCGATTTCTGCAACTTCTCCAACCGCTTTTCCCAGCAATCCCTTTCCAATCGGAGAAGTAACTGAAATCTTCCCTGTTTTTAGATCTGCTTCTTTTTCCGATACAAGCATAAATTGATTGGTCTGTTTTGTCCCCAGGTTTTTGACTTTTACTTTAGCCATTACTATTACTTTTGAACCATCAAATTTGCTGGTATCGATAATTCGCGCATTTGCAAGTGCCTCTTCTAATTTGGAAATTTTCATTTCAAGCATACCCTGTGCATCTTTTGCCGCGTCATATTCTGCGTTCTCAGAAAGATCACCCTTTTCCCTTGCTTCCTGAATTTGACTTGCAATTTCTGCCCTTCCCTTTGTTCTGAGCTCGATCAGCTCTCTTTTTAATCTTTCTAATCCTTCAATAGTTAGATAGGTAATGTCTGACATAAATTGGCTTTCTTGTTTAATAAATAAAGCAAAAAGAAACGCTTCCTTTTGGCAGAAGCGTTTCTTTAAACAAGTGGTAAAATTACAAATTAATTCGTACTCCCAGAGTATGAGTTCCGTTGAATGGAGTGGTAGTACGATACGCATAATCTATCCCTATGGTGGGCCCATTCTGCTTCAATGGAATTTCAAACGTAATGCCCCCGGCAATACCGGTGAGGGAAGATACCCGTAACTGAGGATCAGTAATATTTTTTTCGTAGTTATAACCTCCGCGAATCATAATCAATTCCTTAAATGCATATTCTAAACCTAAACCAAATTGATCTTCAGAAAAAGAGTTGGAAGTAAAATTAGCAGCAACAGTCAAACGATGCATTTTTTTGCCTGCTGAACCAAACTTGAAGTCGTATGCGCCACCTATATTCAATAAAGAGGGCAGCTGAAATCCCTGGGAACGCTGTTCAACAGTTAATGTATAATCACCTTGCGGTGCCTGGCCTAAAAAAGTCAAACCATCTCCGCCAAACGTCATTGGGGTCCCTACATTTCTAAGTGAAATTCCAAATTTTATTCTTGTTGGGTCAGAAGCAGGACCTGTAACATACTGGACACCTGCATCCACTGATGCTCCTAAAGCATGAACATTCGAAATGCCTTCTGAGATGCCCCGAACTACAATGCCACCATAAATACTATTGGAGAAAACTTTTGAATAGGCTAAAGCAATATTAATGAACTGCGGACTGAAATTCCCCAGGCCTCCTTCCGGTTGATCTTCGGTAGTAATAGGAATATCACCAAAATTAATAGACATGATATCAAGCCCTAAAACTCCTCCGCTTTTACCAAGATTCTGAGAAATGCCAAAAGTATTAAATGAGATTCCAGTGCCTTGTAACCAATTGGTGTGAGAAAAAACAATCTCGGTTTTTTTTGTAAATGCGAGCCCCGCTACATTCAGGTTAAGAGATTCAATGCCTCTTACATTAGCTGTATTTATTCCATTCCAGCCTGAACTTCTCGCCCAGGGATTTATCAATAGTTCAGTAGCTCCGGCTTCACCCTGACGGTCCTTATTTCCTGCCCATACAGAAGAAGACAGAAGAAGAAAAAAAACGAAAGAAAGTTTTAGAAATCTCATCATATTTCGATAGATTAAAAATTAAATTAGTAGTTACTCAAGTCTGTTGGACGCATTACACCGAACCATTTTAATGTCTTTTCTCCTATGCCCGGTGCATCAATATGGATAATGTACAATCCGCTTGCAATAGGAATATTTGCATCATTTGTTAAATCCCAGTTGACCGAGGTTATAGAAGCATCATCACGTTTAATGGTTTTTATCAAGGTTCCATCCAAAGCATAAATAGTAATAGTGCAAACTTTAGGCAGATTAGTAATTTTTATCACATTCTGCACTTTAGTTTGTTCATAGGCTGAATAGGCGTAATATGGATTAGGAACAATCCTTATGGTATCAAGAGCATTCACAGCCGTAAATAAATCTCCGCTCCGGGCCGCAATATTTGCAGTATTGAATAAATATTTAGGGAATCCCGCGCCAGCGGTCACATCCGTAACATATTTTTGATAAGGCTTGGTAACCCTGACTTTTATAGTGGTAGTGGTAGGGATTAAGCCATCCTGAAGGGACCGTAATTGAAATCCATTGGCAAGCAACGGAATCATCGTCCATGCCATGGTATAATATGCTATTCTTTTATCCGCAACTAAACCTGTAGTCAACAGTCTTTGATAATTTGCTCCTTCATCGTATTTTGATCTGGTAATGTATACATACTGCATCCCACCCAGAACATAGCTGGTAAAGGTGTTTGAAACAATACTGCTAGTTGGATCCCATAGCATGTCTCTCCCATTTTCACTGGTAAGCCACGAATTCTCTCCAAATATGATATTCAGCCTCTCTCCTGTTTCGGGATTTATAGCATAACCAGGAAACCAGGAACGTCCGCGGTCATTAGGATTCTCCGATCCGTCTTTATTCCTGGAATTGGCTGCCCTCAGGTCCAGCTTTCCTTTATTGCCTTCAGTGAGGCTAAGGTCGGATTGAGTTTCTACTACTACGCAATGAGTCCATTTTGAAGTATCGGCTGTGAAAACAAGATCAAAGCTAATTAAGCTATCAAGCGGATTGTTAACTCCCTGAGCCAGGTGACTATGCGCCAAAACGTCTGCCCATGCGGGTCCTATTACGTTATCATCCGATGTTAAGCGATAAGGAGCAATAATACCTCCTAACACATTTTCGTATACCTGGTTATCATCAAACCCTGAATAATCTGTAAAGTTTACAAGACCATTGGTTGGATCTGCTGTGCCCGACCTTATCCAGTTGCTGTAGTCCGGGCCTTCAAAATCCGGGAAGCCAGCTAACCAGGGCTCCTGAGGATTCTCGAACTGCATTGTAGCACCAATATAACCGTTGTTATTGTTTGTTTGATCGGCTATGGGGCCTCCCGGATTACGTACTTGTTTTATAAATACAGACAAGCCCCAATCTGGTATAAGCTGCTCATTACTGGCATTTATAGTAGTATCCGAAAATTTGGTTTCCCCTGTGCTTAAGTTAGTAAGATACCAATATGTGGAAGCTCCATTTAATATTTTGGATGATACCAGTGAAGTATCAACCAGACCTAATTCAAAATCTGCGTTGGGTATAATTTTAGGATTATAAACTTTTACACCAACTGGTCCTGCTCCTCCGTTATAAATTTGGTGAAAAATTTGGCCGGAGGGGCTGCTCAAAATTGCTTCTACGCTTTGCTGGGTAAGATCAGTAAATAATTCTCCATTCCCGGTACCTTCCTGTCTCATAATTTGTGGCCCGTCTCCATACGTGGAATTTAAAACCAATCCCCCGTTTTCGGGGCTAATTTTATGAGGAATACCACTATATGGTTTAATGTTTTTACGCCCCGGTAAATAGGGATGGGATTGTTTGGTGGTTACAATATTTACCACGTGTCCCGAAGTGTCTTTTATAGAATCAGTCTTAACAAAATTGTTATATGCATATGAAATCAAACTGAAATAATAGGTTTTGTTATTTACCAGCTGTGTATTTCCAGTAGCAAAAGCATCCGTAGTAACTAATAGCGTATGCTTGATACCCTGATCTGCTCCTTCTACTTCCAGAGTAGGAACGGTAGCATCGAGGTTGGGGTCATAGTCAAGATTTACCAGTTTACTAACTCCATCCTTAACGTCTTCCTGCAGAATTAATCTTGCTTTTGATGGATCGCTGAAATCCTGTGCTGTTACGTTTGAATTAGCGAGCTGATATAATTGATAACCCTGGAAAGCATATATAGAATCCGCTACTCCTAAAATAGCAATTTCAGGATCAGATATTTTAAAGTTCTCAATCTGTTCTGTATTATTAATAGATAAAACCAAAGCTCTGTCCAGTTCAACAATAGAAAGATCAGGTGCAGGCGGGCCTTCTAATAATTGGAAGCAATGATCAAATAAAGCTTGTGCTTTTTTATCAGCCTGTTCTAACAAACCAAAGTTTGGGCAAGGATACGTGCCTATAGGAGGCCGAACCCAAACCACACCTACTATTATATCATTGGATGTTCCCGGATCAAGGCGGAAAGGGCCCGATGCTTCAATTTCACGCCGATCAGCAAATACATCTTTCGCGGAGCATTCCGACCAGCCCGGCCCCGAAGGATCATCTGGAAAAACAAATTTAGTAGGCACGCACGAACCCGATCCATGGCAATATGCATCACCTCCATAAATAAATGGAGTTCCATCTTTCCAGGTACCAGAAAGATATCCATAATAATCTCCTGCATTTTCCGGATTGCCCTGAAGTGTAAAGTCATTATTATAATATAAAAAAGAAGACATACCCAACTCCACACCATACTGATTTAATGGTCCTCTGAAATAATCAATACCAAGATAAGGAGGTTGTCTTCCATAGCTCAATGCACAAACAGAACCTCCATCTACAGCTTCTCCGTTATATATTATCCCGAGCCCGGTTTCAACATTACATCCTACATAATCATCCACATAGCAGCCTAAATCGGGATCCAACCACTGACCCATAAAAGCACTATCCAATGGTGAAGTAGCTTTATTAAGCAGCTGGTATTTATAAAAAGTCATGTTATTTACTTCATCATTGGTTTTAAAACCAAAAGCCAATGCATGTACTTCAAGCCCTATAGCAGTAGCTCCTGTTTCTGTATGTATATTTCCTTTATCATTATAAACCCACCAGATCATCTGATCTGCATAGGTAGCTTTGCTGCATGTTTGATCAATAATCGGATAATCTCCATAAGTAGGGTCATAATAGCCATTATTATCAACATCATAAAAAGGAGCCATATTCCTATTCCCTACATTAGCATTATAAGGATTTCCGTTTCCCGGCCATTTCAAAATATCATCAGGAACCTGTGAGGGGCTGAGTGGAATAGGGTTACTTTTTAAAATGACATTTAAAAAAGAATCAATCTCAGATCCGAACACCTGAAAATGGGTATCCCATAAACGACAGGTAGCTTTATCCACTGTTCCATCATCATTCAATGGCCCGGGAAAAAAATCATTTCCGTTCTGCCTGTAAGTTTGGGCAGCCACTTTAAGCTGGCCCTGCGCATCGAAACCGCCCACCCATACGGCACCAGCAAACATAGAGCTGGGATTTTCAGGCTGGCCCTGCTGGTGTTTGGGCACTTCGTACTTCGCATTATTATCTAAATCCCACCACAGATCTCCACCGTTCTGGATAAGGGCACGAACATTATTTATTTCGAGATTAATAGAATGAGAAGCAGGCGCACAATCTGCTGCGGAAATTTTATCTGATTGCGCTAACCTGCCAGGCATATTTACATTTTCTTTTGCCCAGGAAATAATGGTAAAGAGGCAGAAGAAAGGTAAAAGGGAAATAATCTTTCTTGATTTTATCATGATTTGATCTTTCTTAAATATTAGAAATTAAGTACTGCTCCCAGGCGAATGGTTCTCGGCAAGGAGTAATTCCCCGGATTATTTACAGCAATATTATACAGCAAAGAAAATGATTGGGGATCAAGCTGTCTTGCTGCATAATCCTGACCACCGGCCGATGCCAGATAACCATCATCATTTGGGTTTCCGGTATAGCCATACACGCTGATCACATTATTCGCATTTAACAGGTTTTCCACCAACAGGTATACATTTAAATATAATCCTTTATCAGGCTGCTCGCCTTTTATCTTAAAGTCTTTATCTACCCGTGCATTCATCCGGAAAGTCCAGGGAAGGCGGGAACCATTTGGATTACCCTCAGTAGATGATTGTGTTGCTACACCATTGATTTGGGTTGGAGTAGATGTTGATTGACGGGTATACGGGGTACCGGAACCAGCGATCAGAATTAAATTCAATCCTGTGTTTGCCAGTAACTGTTTATCACTCTGCCCGAACAATGGACCATTATAATTTTTTCCCTCGCCATAACGATAGTCTACCAGGAGGTTTATATTATGCCGCTGATCATAACTGAATGGCAAGATAGTACGGATATTAGGCTCACCCGAATTAATCAGGTTTAGTGATGATGTAGCATCAGAACCGGTACCGTTGGCAAACTGAAGCGTGTAATTTGCATCGAGTTTAACATTTTTAATTCTTCGTAATTCGTAGGTAAGCTGAAATGATTGAACCGTGCCAAAGTCATAATTTCCGTAGGTAGTATAATTAACAGGATAGGCATAAAGTATTTTTACTGCCTGAATATTGTCTTTTAATTCCCGGTAAGTTGCAGAAAGAGTTAAGGCCGAAGAAGAACCTAATGCCTGCTTGAAACCGACCTGAAAATCAATGGTTCGCTCTGGTTTTAAATTCGGATTGTTAATGAAGCTGTTGTTAGTTCCTTTTAAAAAATAATATTGAACCGGTGTAGCACGCAGGCCTACTAATGGTCTCTGCGAGAGTACATCATAATGGGCAAAAAAGAGTGCCTGGTCTGATATTGGAAAAGAAAAAGCAATACGGGGCATTATTGTAAACTGTGGATTATAGTCTGTAAAACCCTCAGGCCCTAAATTCAGGCTTTCTGTATTCGTGTTTACAAGATAGGGCGTGATGGTTTTAGTAGCTGTTAATAATGCTATATCATTAGGATTATTTACTACAGCACCTTGCGCACTGTACCACGTACCATTATGCCGGTAACCTACAATCTTGGTTGGGTCAGGAAGGTCATTTACATAGACATAAAAGTCGTCTCCAATGTTAGAAGGATGGTCTCCGAACTGAGATACCTCTCCCGCTGTGCGTATCGGATATAAAGAATACGGATCCTTTAAAACTTTCTGATTGGCATCAAAACGGTCAACGCGCAAGCCAATATTAAAAATGAGGTCTTTAAAATTAAATTTATCCTGGATATAGGCTGCTGCATATACAGGTCTGAAGGCTGCTGAATTGCGTGTGAAATTGCCGTTTGCATCTTTCTGGTTAAAAAAATCATCAAGCGTAGGCTGTTTTTTTAAAACATTACCTAAATAATCATACCCGTAATAATCGACAAAGCTGCTCCCGCTATTCAATAATTCATCCGGACTAAACATGCTTAAGCTTAATTGACTTGGATCTAGTTCATCAATGTAAATGAAATCGGTACCGTTCACAGGTAACCCTAATGATTGGCGCAATGCCTTATCAAAGTAGGATTGATCCCCTTCCACATACCCGCGGTTATATCTTACGGTGTCAAGAAAAACACCACTATTATCATATACGGGGATTGGATTGGTTTTATCAAGTGAAGCTATTTGATTGTTAGTAAGCTGCCGCGCCTGTTGCCACAATCCTACCGGTAAAACAGTATAGCCGCGGTCAATCCGTTGCTCGTATTCAAATCCAAACTCCAATGCATGTCGTCCCTTTTCTCCTTTAGTAGCATTCACAATGTCAACAGAAGCATTTAATGAGAGGCGCAGTTGATCCCTGTTAAGGATACCATAGCTAAAAATGGGATAGCCCGAACCAGCAAATATGGAATAAGCGCTTGTATTGCTAAAAGGTATAATACCATTTATTATTCCTCCCCCATTAAGAATATCAAATATATTTTGATAAAAACCTGCAGGATCATTTCCAATCAACTGATAATATTCCTTTGTATAATTAGCCAAATAAGGATTCAGGCTACCGGGTTCAAAGGTGGTAAGTGTATCCTGATAGCCCAATAATAACCAACCCGTTAAACCGGTAATCGAATCTTTTCCAAAGCCATAAATCGGTTGATTGTAGGTATTAAACTTTCCAACATAACCATAGTCGAAGGCATTCCGTCCTAAATTTTTATCTCCATTGGTGGAATAGAACTTAGTGTAATCTGTCTGTATGGAATAAAAGGCGTTTTGAAAAATTGTAGCGGATTTATTGGATTCTCCTGAAGCGGTAGGAAACCGCTGGGTAAACCTCACAAATCCTCTGTAGGTGTTATCCTTTTCATAATTATTCCCTTCCTGGGAATTCAAAAGATTTCTCGCAAACGTATTATTATAGAAACGGCTCAAAACTCCATCTGCGCCTACAATTAAATTCAAGTATTTGTTAAGCTGAAAATCCAATTTGCCTGTAAAGCGATAATCATTATTGGCATCATTCTGATAACGGTCAATTTCTTCGAGATCATCCGCTTTAAGAAAGGAAGATGCAGGAACAAAACCTACAGAGCTTGGAGAAGGAGCCAATGGATTCTCATGCAGGTTTTTCAGTACGTCGTCTTTAACTTTGTAAAGCTGTACTGCCGACAATCCTCCAGCAGTATGTTCATATTCACCCGATACAAAAAATCCGACTTTTGTAGATGCACTATCAGTTTTTCGATTCTTTGTAAAAGCCGGGCCTGAAAGATTGAAGCTGGCCAGATTGTATCCGGCTCCATCGAGCAATTCTGAAGTTTCCAGTTCCAGGCCGCCGCTGTATTGCTGAGATGGGCCACGGGTTGTAATGTTAATTACCCCACCTGTTGCATCACCATACCGTGAAGGTATTCCTCCTGTGAGCACCGTTAGCTGCTCTATGGAACTTGCAGGTAAGCTAAGCCCTCCCCGCATCGGAATGCCATCAACATAATACTTATTGGAATAATCCCTGGACCCGTTAATATTAAATCCGGCACCATTATCTTTTTGAAAAACACCCGCAGAAAGCGCTGCATAGTTATTTACTCCCCGTGTACTTATGTTTTTTATTTCATCTTTGGTGATTGTACTTCCGGTAGTGGTTTTATCGGGTTCCACTAATTTTTGTGTCGAAATCACAATATCCGGTAATGTAGAAACACTTGATTTCAATGCTACATCCTGGAATGAAATTCTATCGGAAGTTACAATAATTCCAGTGTATACTTTAGGTTGAAATCCGAGATAGGAAACTTTTACATCATAGGTGCCCGGCACAATGGGCTTAATAGCATAATTTCCATTATCATCAGTTTCTCCATATCCTTTTTGGGCACCATTTTGCTCCAGTACAACATTTGCAAAAGGAACTCCTTGCTTATTAGATTCGTCGTAAACCTTTCCCTGAAGGGAACCGGTTTGAGCGTGAATTTGATTTAAAATAAATAAGGAAAAAACAATAAGGGTGTAGATTTTTCTCATGCGGAAGAATCATTTGGTTTGGTTCAAAATGCTCAAAGTGGCAAATATATAATCTAAATCGGAATTAAATGTAGCACTAAAAATCAAGCTATTATCACTTCAATCTTCTTATGACAAACCTTTGACACTATTGGATAAGGCAGCGATTTTTTCCAGCAATACAAGGGAAATTTTCTTTTTTGACTCGAAACTTTTTCCGGCAATGTGAGGAGTAAATATTACTTTACCCGTATGCACCAATTGCTCAAAAATCATTCTTTCAGATTCAGAATGTGTTTCGAATTTTTCATTTTCATAAACATCGAGGGCTGCACCAAGTACTTTGCCTTGCTTAAGCGCCTGCAATAGATCGGAATGGTTGATTACCCTTCCCCTAGAAGTATTAATAATGTAAATGGGCTTTTTAAATAGATCAAAATATTCTAATGAGATTAAATATTCTGTGTCCGATGCAAGCGGAACATGTAAACTGATTATCTCTGCAGTTTGAAATATTTCCGCCATTGTTTTTTCTGCTCCGTACCGGTCAGAATAATTTTTTAAAAACCTGTCGTACACAAATACATTCATTCCAAATACAGAAAGTTTTTTAGCAAAGGCTTTTCCGGTATTTCCATAACCAATAATTCCAATAGTTTTTCCCTCCAGCTCATGCACCCTGTTTTCTTCTACAAGCCACTTCATCTGTTGTGTTTCGAAGGATGATTTTGTTATGTTGTGAAATATTGACAACAGCAACCCCATTGCATGTTCTCCTACCGAATTAGCATTGCCTTCTGGTGAATTGATGCAAGCGATATTTTTTGACTTTGCAAATTCCGTATCAATATTTTCCATGCCGGATCCTGCACGTGCAATAAATTTTAAGGTGGTTGCCTGTTCTAAAACTTTTTTGTCCAGAAGAATTCGGGTAGCTATTATAATGCCCGTGTAACCATCAATACAATGGAAAAGATCAGCCCTCAAAATTGTAGGCTTGTAATCAACCGTAAATCCCATTTGATGCAATCCTTCAATTAACATTGAATCACAATTATCCGTTATCAATATCTGTGGTGATGCCATTTGGAATTTAATTTTGAATAGTTGTGGTAGCAGCTATTTGGTTGCTTAGTTCGATCCATTCATTAACCGATAACTGTTCAGGACGAAGGCTAAAAACAGGCCGAGCTATAATTTCAGGACTAAGATTCAATTCACCAAGTCCATTGCGAAGCGTTTTTCGCCTTTTTCCAAAAGCGGCCTTTACCATTTTCCGTAATAATTTTTCATTAATAATTTGCTTTTGTTCCGCTTTTCGCCTCATGCAGATTACTGCCGAGGTGACCTTGGGTGGAGGCAAAAAGCTCATTGCAGGAACATCAAATAAATATTCACAATCATAAAAGCTCTGCACCAATACGCTTAAAATTCCATATTCCTTATTACCATGCACAGAGGTAATGCGCTGTGCTACCTCTTTTTGAAACATCCCTACCATTAATGGAATGCGGGATTTATTCTCAAGTATTTTAAAAACAATTTGTGAAGAAATATTGTACGGGAAATTCCCTATAATGTTAAAGGAATTACACTCGATCTTATTAAGATCCATTTCCAAAAAATCATCAAAAAAAATTTTCTTTTGCAGGGACGGAAATTTGGTTTTTAAAAAATTCACCATCCGCTCATCAAATTCCACTGCATAAAAATCAAAATCCCTTTCATCAATAAAATACTTTGTCAGCATACCTGTTCCTGGGCCTATCTCAAGTGTGGCAGATTTATTATTTTTTACAAGGAATGTATCAACAATCTTTTTGGCTATATTTTCGTCCGCCAAAAAGTGCTGACCCAATGATTTTTTCGCAAGCATTTTTTCAATTTACAGTGTTTCATCAAACTGGACTAAAATCATGATCTTTTCGGTTAATTTTTAATTTTTGCAACGTCAGTATACGGTTTACTATTTTTGTCAGATTCTTAGCTATCGATATGAAAATAACCCTTAGTCGAAAAGTTTTACAAAAGGATCATTCTATAATTTTAGCAAATAAAGATTCTGATTTAAACGCAATAGGATTGCCTGAGGAATATATTGATATTATTAAAAATCAATTAAAAAAAGACATAAAGCAAATAGTGATTCCTTCCCCGGCACAAATTATTTATTTTGTATCAGTAGATGAATCAAAAGAAATCTATAAAACAGCCGAAAGTTTCCGGAAAGCAGGGAACAAAGCGCTTGGAATTATACACAAACATAAGCTCGCTGGTATAACTATCAGGAATATCAGCAGCTTCAAAAAAGCAGCTCTTTTTTTTGCTGAGGGAATGGCTCTTGGGAACTATCAATTTATAAGGTATAAAAAAGATGCAGCGAAAGAAAGCTTTGTATTTAACGAAATTAAAATACTGGATCAAAACATTACTGAAGAAGAGGTAAATAAGCTGCAGGCCATAGTGGATTCAGTATATATGGTAAGGGATTGGGTGAACACACCAGCCAATTATTTAAATGCCACCGATCTGGCAGATGCAATCGTGCATGCATCAAAAGAATCAGGTTTTAAAACTGAGGTATTTAATAAGACCAAAATAGCTGCTTTGAAGATGGGTGGATTGCTTGCAGTGAATCAGGGAAGTGTTGACCCACCAACCTTCATTATTATGGAATATAAACCAAAGAATGCTATTAATAAAAAACCAATAATATTGATAGGGAAAGGCGTTGTATATGATACCGGTGGCCTAAGTCTGAAGCCAACCACCTCCATGGACTATATGAAATGTGATATGGCTGGCGCCGCAACCATCACCGGAGCCATAAGTTGCGCTGCCAAAACGAAGTTGCCCCTTCATGTTATCGGCCTGGTGCCTGCTACTGATAACAGGCCCGGTCTGAACGCCTTTGCTCCCGGTGATGTAATCACAATGCATAATGGGATGACTGTTGAAATGCTGAATAGTGATGCAGAAGGAAGAATGATTCTTGGCGATGCATTAAGTTTTGCACGTCAATATAAACCTGAACTGGTTATAGATGTGGCTACTCTTACAGGTGCGGCGCACCGGGCAGTTGGCGATCACGCAATTGTATATATGGGAACAGCTTCCGAACAAGTAAAAGAGGATCTGGAAGATTGCGGAATGCAGGTATATGAACGGTTGGTGGAATTTCCCCTATGGGATGAATATGGTGAAATGCTTAAAAGTGATATCGCAGATATTAAAAATGTAGGCGGTGCTTTAGCAGGCGCTATTACCGCTGGCAAGTTTTTAGAAAGATTTACTGATTATCCCTGGATTCATTTTGATATTGCCGGAGTTGCTTATTTTCAGACATCGATGGGCTATAAAGGCAAAAATGCTTCTGCTATTGGAATGAGATTATTATATAGATTCTTAGAAAAAAGATCTCAACAAAATTCATGAGTGATCACAAAAAATATTTAATTGGTATTTCTGTTGGGGATATTAATGGAATCGGAATTGAAGTCTTTATTAAAACCTTTACAGATACCCGAATGATGGAATGGTGTACACCAGTTGTGTATGGATCTTCCAGGGTAATTGCCCAGCACCGTAAGAATTTAAATCTTGGATCTTTCAATTTTAATGTTGCCTCAGGTATTGATCGCCTCCAGGCTAATACTGTAAACATTATTACAGTATGGGAGGATGATCCTAATGTTCAATTCGGTGCTATTAATGAAAACGGTGGTAAGTATGCTTTTCTTTCCCTTCAGGCGGCAGTAAAGGATTTGAAGGAAGGAAAAATAGATGCATTGGTGACTGCACCTGTAAATAAAAAAAATATTCAATCAGAAAATTTTCCTTTTACAGGCCACACCGGATACCTGGTACAGCAGTCCGGCGAAACGGATCACATAATGATGCTTTGCAGTAATGAAATGCGTGTTGGGTTGTTAACCGAGCACATTGGCCTTTCAGATGTTTACAAATACATAACGAGGGAATCTATATTAAAAAAACTAGCGACCATACAAGGTTCTCTGATACGCGATTTTGGGATCGATAAGCCTAAAATTGCGGTGCTTGGCTTAAACCCTCATGCCGGAGATGATGGGATAATCGGAAGAGAAGAGATTGATATAATTAAGCCAGCCATTGCAGAAGCCATCAGTACGAATATGCTCGCATTTGGACCGTATAGTGCTGATGGATTTTTTGGTTCCGGAAACTATAAAAAATTTGATGCGATTCTGGCAATGTATCACGACCAGGGTTTAATCCCCTTCAAGGCTTTATATTTTGATTCAGGCGTAAACTACACGGCCGGCCTTCCTTTTGTGCGTACTTCTCCCGATCATGGAACTGGTTTCGACATTGCAGGAAAAAATGTGGCCCATGAAGAATCCTTTCGACATGCGGTATTTCTTGCTATTGACATTCTGAGAAACAGGGAAGGATATGCAGAAAGAACTTCAAATCCATTAAAAAAAATAGAAATTCCAAAGGAGCGTTAATCCAGCTGAGGGTTTGGTTTATGAAAGATGAATCGAATCGGATTTAGCAGGAACAAAGCTTACTAAAAAAAGAATGCCCATTTTAAAAAATATGGCATTGCCTTCGCCCAGGTTTTTTGGTTATGATGGCCACCTTTAATTTCCAGATATTCTATGTCCCGGTAAGGACGGTAGCCCTTTTTAACTAATTCAGCAATTAAATCCAGAGTATCGTCAATTGAATCAATAATTTCATTAGCATTCCTGTCTGCCCTTTCATCCTGAGTTCCCGTTTGAAACCAGAATTTCAATCCGGGTCTGAATGCATCCGCTCTTACCTGTGAATGAATAATTCGATCCATCTCATCTGTATATCCTTCATTATATCCTTTGCTTCGCCACCATAATGATCCGGAGAATACGCCTATCTTTTTAAAAACTTCAGGATAATTCCAGCCAATGTCCAATGCAGATAGTCCACCTAATGAATAGCCTGCAATTGCATTGTTGCTTCCGAAAATATCAATTCGGAAGCGGGAGGCAGCCAAAGGCAAAAATTCTTCCATCAGAAATGAGCTGTATGCTTTAGCAAGGCTTCCACGTTTTTTAAAATCACTCTGTGCAGCTACGCCATACTCCTGTATTCGGTTACCCGCATGGATAGAAAAAACCAAAGGCTCGAAAAATTGTTCCTGCCGAATTAGTCTCGATAGTGTGCTTTTCAGCCTGACTGATTCACTGTCCTGGCCATCGTTTAAAACAAGAAAAGGATAATTGTTTGTACCGAAACTATAGGAAGGAGGAATAAAAACATCAACCACCGTGGCACGGTTTAAAATCGGCGAATAAATATCTGAAATATGCTCAACCTGATATAGTGACTGTACTTTTTCTCCTGCTGTCTGCACAATTAATTTTTTCTGCGCAAGTATAAGAATTCTGCCGGGAAAAGTCAGAACCTGTTTTAGTGTTATCATTATATGTGAAAATATTTTCCATCATCATATATTCATATTTATATTTTACATGTTAAATACTTTTATCTGGTTACAGGCTATTATTATATTCCGGTCAATTTTTTACCTTTGCCTTCCTTTATAAATGAGGAAGAATGGATAGGTTGAGGCAATATGAAATTGCATTCGTGGGATTAAAAACAGGAATTCATCAATTCAATTTTGACATTGATGACCGGTTTTTTGCATACTTTAATAATTCATTGGTGAATAAGGGTGACCTGAAGGTTCACTTAAACTTCGATAAAAAACCATCTTTTTTTATTCTTTATTTTCGGATTGAAGGATTTGTTCACCTTCCATGTGACCGGTGTTCAGCAGAATTAGATTTTCCACTGGATGCCGATTTTACTATCGTAGTAAAGTTTGATGATCATTCCGAAAATGAACACGATGATTCTATGGCGGATGTTATTTATATCGATCGAAATGAAACCCATTTAAATACAGGTCAGTTGATTTATGAATTTATAAACTTAAGCATTCCCCTGCATCGAATTAATTGCGATAACTTAAATAACAAAAAGCCATGCGATTACGAAATCTTAAGCCGGTTAGTGGCTCCTGCACCAAAAAAACAAAAGCCTCCAGTGGATCCCCGTTGGAAAGACTTAACAAAAATTAAACTTAATTAACATGCCAAACCCAAAACGTCGCCATTCTTCTACACGACGAGATAAGCGCAGAACACACGATAAAGCACATGTTCCTACTATTAGTATTGATCCCACAACCGGCGCGCCTCACATCCGGCACAGAGCTCATTACCACGAAGGTGAGTTATTTTACAAGGGCAAAAAAATACTTGCCAAAAGTGAATAGAGGTATTCAACAAATCAAATCGTGAATGGTGTGGGCGGTTTGACAAACAACAATTATTAAAGAATCTAAAGACTGCTCTTTGGAAAACATTGATTTTTGCATTTGTAGCGACGCTAACCTTGAAATGAAATGAGAATAGGAATAGACGCTATGGGTGGTGATTATGCTCCTCTTGAATGCATAAAAGGGGCCTTGCGCGTCCGCAGGGAATTAGATACAAATGTGGAATTGGTATTGTTTGGTGATCAACCACTGTTACATAAAATTTGCATTGAACAGGGAGGGGACGGAAATGAATTTACGGTAGTACATTCCCCTGAAGTGATTGGAATGGCAGAATCCCCTACCAAAGCTTTATTACAAAAGCAACAGTCCAGTATTGCTATTGGGTTTCATTTTTTGAAAGAAAAAAAAATTGATGCATTTGCCGGTGCAGGAAATACAGGCGCTATGCTTGTGGGCGCTATGTACTCGGTGAAAACGGTAGAAGGTGTAATCAGACCGGCGATTTCAACCATTTTACCGCATACGGATGATCATCTTGGGTTTTTATTGGATATAGGTGCAAACTCTGATTGCAAACCTGAAGTGCTTTTACAATTTGGTATTCTCGGTTCCCTTTATGCCCAGCATATATATAAAGTAGAAAATCCTAAAGTAGCATTGTTAAGCATTGGCGAAGAGGAAGGAAAGGGAAATCTTCTGATTAAGGATACTTACCCGCTTATGCAGGATTGCAGTAAAATTAATTTTATTGGGAATGTAGAAGGAAGGGATATTTTCGGAGATAAAGCAGATGTAATAGTGTGTGATGGATTTACCGGCAATATCGTACTTAAATTCGGAGAATCCTTTTACGATATGATTAAGAAGCGAAATATGTCAGACCCGTTTTGGGATCGCTTCAACTATGAAAATTATGGAGGCACTGGTATTTTGGGAGCCAATGCGCCTATTGTAATAGCTCATGGTATTTCTAATGCTACCGCTTTTCACAATATGATACTTTTAGCAAAGAGCATGGTTGAAAGCCGTATAATAGAAATTTTTAAAGAGGCATTTATTAATCACCAAAATGGCCATCCCAATTAATGAACGCTACCATAAATGGTAGCCGGCATTTCCTGATAAATAATAATTATGGCAAAAATTACAGCAGCCATTACAGGTATCCACGGATATGTTCCTGATTATGTTCTTACCAACCAGGAACTGGAGGCAATGGTAGATACTACAGATGATTGGATTACTTCCAGAACAGGGATTAAGGAAAGACGTATTCTGAAAGGGGAAGGCAAGGGAACTTCGCAGATTGCTGCTGCAGCTGTAAAAGGACTGCTGAAAAAAACAAACACCAACCCGGATAGCATTGAGCTGCTTATCTGTGCCACTACCACACCCGATATGCAATTTCCTGCCACTGCAAATATTATTTCCGATTTGGTAGGGCTGAAGAAAGCATGGGGTTTTGATCTTCAGGCTGCCTGCTCTGGTTTTTTATACGCAATAACTGTTGCATCAAAGATGATTGAATCGGGCACTATAAGACGGGCCATAGTAGTGGGTGCCGATAAAATGTCATCCATTATTGACTATACTGACCGCGCTACCTGCGTAATATTCGGAGACGGAGGAGGAGCCGTTCTCCTTGAGCCAAATTTGCATGGTTTAGGTATCCTGGACTGCATCATGTATTCTGACGGTGCTGGGATGGTTCATCTTCATCAGAAAGCAGGCGGTTCGGCTATGCCCGCTTCAAAAGAAACAGTGGATAAGCGCTTGCATTACGTCTACCAGGAAGGGCAGGCTGTTTACAAGTTTGCAGTGTCACGCATGGCCGATGTGGGCTATGAAATTATGACTAAAAACGGGTTAACGCCTGATGATATAGCATGGCTAGTGCCTCACCAGGCTAATAAAAGAATTATTGACGCCACAGCACAAAAGATGGGACTGCCGGAAAGTAAAGTGATGATTAATATTCAGAAGTTTGGAAATACCACCAATGGCACCATACCGCTGTGTCTTTGGGAATGGGAAAAAAAATTACATAAAGGAGATAACCTGGTACTTGCCGCATTTGGTGGAGGCTTTACCTGGGGCGCGGTATATATGAAATGGGCCTACGAGTCCTGATAAGCTTAAAATAATTATCTTAAAGAAGCGAAATAATTACTTAAACCAGATATAATGGCAACAACTCAGGATATAAAAAAAGGTTTAACGATTCAATACAAGAACGATCTTTATACCATTGTAGATTTTCAGCATGTGAAACCGGGAAAAGGTGGTGCATTTGTGAGAACAAAATTAAAAAGCGTTACTACCGGTAAAGTGATAGATCAAACCTGGAACTCTGGTGAAGAAATAATCCCGGTTTATGTTCAGCGGAAAAAATACCAGTTTTTATATAAAGATGAAAGTGGGTATAGTTTCATGGATCAAAATACTTTTGACCAGGTTACCCTTGATGAAGAAATGGTGGTAGGCCATGAATTTATAAAAGAAGGGCAGGAAGTGGAAATTGCCTTTCATTCAGAAACAGATAAACCTCTTTCCTGTGAATTACCGGCATTTGTGATTCTTGAAATAACTTATTCAGAGCCTGGAGTAAAAGGAGATACTGCGAATAATCCGATGAAAAAAGCAATACTTGAAACAGGTACTGAAATCAGTGTTCCTTTATTTGTGGACAGCGGTATTAAAATAAAAGTAGATACCCGAACCGGTTCTTACGTAGAGCGGGTTAAAGTATAGCGATCTGTATAGAATGTATAGAAAAAACCCCTCTGCTTGGAAGCAGAGGGGAAAAAATCCTAACTATGGCTACTAGCTCGGTTTTTTTATTGTTGACCTTTTTTGTAATCCGCTAAAAACTTTTCTAATCCAATATCTGTAAGAGGATGTTTTAATAAGCCTGTAATGGATTCCAAAGGTGAGGTACAAATATCAGCTCCCGCTTCTGCACATTTTACAATATGTAGAGGACTGCGGATAGATGCTGCCAGCACTTCTGTTTTTATTCCATAATTGCTGTAAATCAATACAATTTGTTCTATCAGTTGTACTCCATCCCAGTTTGAATCGTCAATTCTACCAATAAATGGTGATACAATATTGGCACCGGCCTTTGAAGCCAGCAACGCCTGGCCTGCCGAAAAAATTAAAGTACAATTGGTTTTAATTCCATTATCTGAGAACCACTTTAATGCCTTTACGCCTTCTTTAATCATTGGCACTTTAACCAGAATAGCGGGATGAAGCGCTGCTAGTTTTTTACCTTCTGCAACTATTCCATCAAAGTCCGTGGAAATCACTTCCGCGCTTATATTCTGCCCGACCATTTCGCAGATAGTAACATAATGCTTCATGATGTTCTCTTCTCCGCGTATGCCTTCCTTTGCCATTAAAGATGGATTGGTAGTTACTCCATCTAAAATGCCTAAATCATTCGCCTCTTTAATCTGATCAAGGTTTGCTGTATCTATAAAAAATTTCATATTGGAGAATTAAAAAATGGGCAAGTTTCTTATATCGCACCGCTACAACCGCTTACCCTTGCTGCCTTCCGACCCTGGGGGAGTTCAGCAGGAGCTGGTCGTATAAGTCTTGCCCGCAACAAAGATAATTTAAATAGCCCCAAAACAATTCGAACAATCTAAAAATAGTTTTTCACAACAGCCTTAAAGAATCTGTGCAAAAGTTTGTTTGAAGTTCACCAAAGCCCCAACCCCGATTCTATCGAATATTTAATTAATACCTACTTAAAGACATTATGTAAATTACATAGAACATTGATTTCGAGATAAGTATCACCTACCATATATATGAAGATAATAGAATAAGTATTATGATTACACCTATAAAACGGTTATACTTCTAATGATTATCCGACATTTATAATAATAATTATTACATATATGTTTAAATGCAGGCAGTTTTTTTCATAATATTTTGCACGTCTGCTTCATACCTTTGTCAAAATATTGCATTTGGATAATATCACTCATGCGGTACTGGGCGCTTCGATAGGAGAACTAACTGCAGGAAAAAAGTTAGGAAAAAAAGCGCTTCTATGGGGTGCTTTAGCGGCAAATCTTCCTGATATAGATGTATTCTTTTCTTCTTTCCAGAAAATTCCGGATTCTTTATTAACCCACCGGGGATTTACTCATTCTATTTTGTTTTGTGCTTTAGCCACATTGCTGCTGGCATGGTGGTTTAATAACATGTTCCGAAGGTATAATGCAGCATTTGAGGACTGGGCCAGGTTGTTCGGATTCAGTTTATTTTCCCACATAATACTCGATTCCCTGACTACATATGGTACGGGATGGTTTGAGCCCTTTAGCCATTACCGGGTTTCATTCAACACCATTTTTGTCCTTGATCCTACTTATACAATTCCTCTTTTAATATCTTTCATCGCATTAGTAATTCTAAAATCTTCTTCACTAAAAAGAAAATACTGGCTATGGGCTGGCCTCATTATAAGCAGTTCTTACCTGCTGTTCGACTTTATCAATAAGATTTCGGTTGATACCCTGTTTGAAAAAACGCTGAAAAAAAATAACATTACCTGGGAATCTTACACTTCCACTCCCACTCCGCTAAATAACTTTTTATGGTACACCATGGCTCATAGTACCAATGGATATTATATAGGTTATCAATCCATATTGGACAAATCGGAATTTATGGATGTATTTTTTATACCAAAAAATGATTCACTGCTCATTCCATTTAATTCAGATGAGCGGGTACAAAAAATGATTCGCTTTGCAGAAGGTTATTATTGTATATCAAAAAATGATTCTGGTGGAATTGATTTTCACGATATGCGATTTGGCCAAATTGGGGGATGGCACGATCCAAATGCTCCCTTTGTCTTTACCTACCATTTATCAAAAGGTAAAAACAGCCAGATGATGATTAACCAGGGAAGATTCCAGGCTTCTACTAAAGAAGAATTTAATTCTTTAATAACCAGGATAAAGGGAATCTAGAATATTCCGATACAGGGTTCACCCCCTGTAACACTTATATCGATTCATGAATTGTAAAATTTTAGAATAGGCGACAAATATATCCTGTAATTATTCCGGACGAAGCACTCCCTGACGTCAGCGTAAAGAATTACAATTTCATTAACAACAATTTGCATTTTATTGTGAAATGGAACCGGCTTCCGAATGATAAATATTTTCTGTAAATGAAATAGGAATAGTTAATAAGGAGTAATTAACTTATCGTTTATCTCACTATAATTTCCCGGATGAAGATGAAAATAACGCTGGTTAAGCCAGCCGTCATCATATACTTCGTTGAGCCGGAGATGAAAGGAATTATTGTTCAGCTTCTGCATTACCTCTTTCTGATTTAATTCACTGAGCGTGGAAATACTTATCGTATGATCTTTATTATATAGAGAAGAAAATAAGATGGTTTCCATTGGCAGGCTCCACTCATACAAACGATCGTTTTCCGGATGTTTGGCATCGTCGATATAAAATTTGGAACCTTTGTTTAGTTGTGCTGCTGCAATTAACTGCTGTAGTTGCGCATTCCGCTGGCTATAAAAATCCGCATGCTGCAAAATAGCCGCACCCCGATAAATGATAATTAGCACAAAAATGATCTGCCAGATTATTTTCTTTGACGAGGTATAAAAGACTTCTTTCACGAATGGCATAAGGCAAAGAGGAACCAGCGTTAAATACATTCGCTCAAAATAATTGGTGCGTATCCAGGGGCCTGGCTGAGTAGTATTAATCAGCAAGATGTATCCTGCAATTACCGAAACAGTTAAAACAGCAAGCCTGTTTTTCTTTCTTTTCACCATATGATAAACAGCGATAAATGCCATGGTTAATAATTCACCGTAGTACAGAACCAGAAACTTTATCAGCGAATAAATATTATTCAGTGAGCCCAGATTGTTTGTTAAAATATTGCCAAGCTGGGATGCAGGCCAGCTTATTTTTCCGTTTTCATAGTCGGAGATAAAAAAATATTTATAGAGAATCCAGAAAAGAAAAATAAAACCCAACTGGATCGATAAGCTGCTGTTGAGTTTCTTCTCTTCGGAAATATGAAATAGAAGAACAAATACCACTCCTATAACCAGGAGCGGATAAGCGAATAAAACCGTGATCAGCATGAAATTAAAAAATAGCTTCTGCGATATTGTTTGATATCTTTTCTTATCGAGCAGGGCTGAAAAAAATATCAGTAACATTCCCCCGTACCAGACCTCGTACATCGGGCAGAAGTATAAAAAATACATCCCGCAAACACCCATGAGCAGCAACGCCCAGCAGGCACCTTCATGCCTTAGCCAGTAAAAGGACAAGCAAAACAGCGTCGCCAGGTACAGTACCGGGTTAATCGAGTTGAGAAATACAATACTGTTAAGAGGGAGGCTGAAAATAGTTCCGAGCCAGGCCAGGAATTGCGAGGCAATAAGAATATAACGCTGATGTTCCACCCGGAAACTCTCCGCGTTTACTACATGAAAAAAGTAATATGATCCATCCAGAAAAATACGCTCCTTAAAGAGACAGGCTGCACTAATAAAATAGGTTAGAAAATAAAAAGCAGCAAAAGCTAAAAGCCGTTTTCTATCAGTAAAGGTTTTATAAAAATATTTTTTACAGAGCAGAAATATGGTTAACACAGTAACCTGTAATTAACTTAAGACATCAAAAATTTATTCAATTTCTATTAATGAAGGAAGCCGTGCCTGGATACCCTTCATGCTCATCAGCGATTTTAGCTGATTAACCATAGGGTAATAGGTGCCGAGCTTTTCTTTTAACACCTTTGTTTCCCTGCTTTCTGTGACCATTTTAGCAAATTGATACCATGCATTTTTCTTCTCCGGATATTCTGATATTCGGTAGGAAGCAAGATGTGCAAGATGCGCTGCAATTTTTATGGCATCATCCAACCCACCAAGCGTATCCACCAGGCCGAGCTGTAATCCCTGAACACCGGTCCATACACGACCTTGTGCAATAGAATCCACTTTTGCGCGATCTATATTTCTGCCTCTGACCACGATACTCTTAAACTGGTCGTAAATGGTATCCACTTCGTTTTGTATAATCAGTTTTTCATCTGCGCGCAAAGGACGGTTCAAATTAGGGAAATCGGAGTACTTACCGGTGCTAACTCCATCTACGGTAATACCAAGCTTATCCTTACATAATTTTTGAAAATTCGGGAAGATCGCGAACACTCCAATAGAGCCTGTTAAGGTATTGGGCTGTGCAACTATTTTAGAGGCAAGCGCCGATATATAATATCCGCCGGAAGCAGCATAATCTCCCATTGAAATAACTACCGGCTTCTTCAATTTAGTTAATTCCACCTCATGTGCAATAACATCCGAAGCCAGGGAACTTCCTCCCGGAGAATTCACACGCAGAACAACTGCCTTTACATTATTATCGTCGCGCAGCTTTTGAAGCTGCTCTGCATATTTTGAAGAGCCAATATAATCATCGCCTCCTTTCCCATCTACTATGTCACCAGCCGCAAAGAGCACGGCGATGCGATCCGTTCCGGCGCCATTGTTTTCTGTCCCGGGGGCCTTCATATATTTCGCTAAAGGGATGAAGGTAATTTTATCTTTCTGCCCGATATGCAACCTCATTTTTATATCGTCAAAAACTTCATCTTCAAATTTTTCACCGTCCACCAGGTTATATCTCTTTGCATCGTGCGTATTGCGAACTGCTAAATTCTTATTGATGCTGTCAAGCCGCATCGGATCGATATTCCTGCTTACTGCTATATTGTTTATGATCCTGTTTTGGATATCATTAATTAATACGCTGGTCATCAACTTATTTTCCTTACTCATGGAATCGAGACGGTATGGCTCCGTTGCGGTCTTGAACTTGCCGTCATAAAATACCTGCGTCTCCACTCCCAGCTTCTGAAGCATTTCTTTATAAAATGGGTATCGTACAGAGATGCCATTAAATTCTATTGCTCCTTTAGGGTTCACATAAATTTTATCGGCAACACTGTTCAGGTAATAGGTTTTTTCCGTGGAAACCTCCGTATAGGCAATCACAAATTTCCCGGACTTTCTGAAATCAATAAGTGCATTTCTTATCTGATCAATGGTGGCCATGCCTGCATTTACAAATCCTGAATTGAGATAGATCCCTTTAATGTCTGCATCACCTTTTGCTTTCTTAATAGTTTTTAAGATATCATAGAGACCGGGAGAAACAGTAGGCTGGAAATCGGTAAATGAAAAACCAGCAAATGGCTGATAGTCGGTTTGCTCAGGAATTTCATAATCGAGTGTCATCTCCAGCACACTATTAGATTTAACCGAAACCGTCTCTTCTTTTGAAAAGGTGGATACGATTCCACTTATTATAATCCCTGAAATAAGGACCAATAAAAAAATACCTACAATTACTCCAAGCAGTGAACCGAAAAAGATTTTCCAGAAACTCATTATTAAATGTTTAATTGAGAAAAAAGTGTGGCAAAGTTATTTTAAAAACAATCAGCTTCTATATTGTTAAAAATTACAGCTTATTTCAACTGATCAACTTTTATCAGTTCCACCTGAATGAGCATGCGGAAAATGAGACAACCGTTTTACAATTTTATATTCAAGGGCTTGCATTCAGGTGTTGATATACCGCTATGAAAGATACCCCTCATCATTATTCTTGTATTTATCTTGTAACCTGAACTATGCCATATAATTTCATAACGATTGAAGGCAACATCGGGGCAGGAAAAACATCCCTTGCTACTATGTTGGCAAACGATTTAAACGGTAACCTGATTTTAGAACAATATGCAGACAATCCTTTCTTGCCATCCTTTTATAAAAACCCAAAGCAATTTGCATTTCCGCTGGAACTATTTTTTATGGCTGAACGATATCAGCAGCTAAAAGACCTCCAGAGTTCATCGAATTTGTTTCAATCATTTACCGTCTCGGATTACCTGTTTGCAAAGTCTATTCTTTTTGCAAGAGTAAATCTTGAACCAGAAGAATTTAAATTGTTTCAGCGGCTTGTAAAGGTTATATCATTTCCATTTCGAGAACCGGACTTATTGCTTTACCTGCATTTACCGGTTGAATTGTTATTAAAGAATATCAGCAAGCGCGGCAGAGATTATGAAAAAAATATCTCGGCAAATTATCTCCTAAAGATTCAAAAAGCATATTTCGATTTCTTTAAAACAAAACCACAGATGCGAATTCTTGTAGTTGATGTAAGTAAGATCGACTTTATAAAAAGCAAAAAAGACTATGATTTAATTCTTCCATTTTTAGATATGCATCTGGAAGCCGGGACTCATTTTGTGACACCCAGATCCTGATGTTTATCTGTTCTTTAAATGAAGTTTTTAATCTTTAATATCCGTGCCCTCAATATCAATATTGAATTAGGAGTTATTATTATTAATAATGCTCCACTACCCTTCAGTTCCCTAAAGGGAAAGAGCTCGCGCTTTAGCAGGTTAAAGTTTGCAACAATTGCGTGTCACAATTAGTATGGTAAAAACGGGATCAGATAAGCACTTCAATTGCGAGAGCCTGCGATTCCAGCCCGGAGGGATTCTGGAAATATAAAAGTTACCGATGCTGTTACTAAAGCTCTGCTTACTGAAAGAGGTCTTCACAGATTACTTTATCTCCGCCGTCCTGTTCAGCAGCCAGAAACCTATAGCCACTGCCAAGCTGAGTACAATGAAAAAATCAAAGGTGGAATCAAATCCGTATTTGCCTGCAAGACCTAAGCCAAGCGATGGCGCTGCAAACGTTGCAATACCAAATGAAATGGAATACAAAGCCGAGTATTGTCCCTGCCGTTCCTTCAGCGGCCTGGATAGGGAAAAGTTCATCATGAAAGGCATTGCAAATATTTCAGATGCAGTGATGATGACAATGTACATAACCGACCATAAGATCAATCCGTGGCCGAATTTCAATATTCCTAATGCAAAAGCAATGAACAGGGCGCCTGTGATGATGAAGGAAAATATATTTTTTCTCTTCTGAAGCACTGCCATCAGCGGCATTTCAATAACGACCACAAGCAAGCCATTGAGTGCCAGCAGCAATCCTATTACCTCTTCATTGTAGTTGCACACCCTATTGAAATACTGTGGTATGGTTGCGAAAATCTGGAAGAATCCGATGCCATATAACGCCACCAGTAAAATAAAAAACAGGTAACGGATGTCGCGGTAGGCGGACGTGCTGTGGTCTTTCAATACCGTGTTTTTATGGCGGTTTCTTTCTGTCTGCTGCTTCGGTAAATAATAATAGAGCATGATGGCTGCGCCAAAGCTCGTAAGCGCATCAATTACGAATAGCCAATGATAGCCGAGGCGCAATGCCACCACACCACCCATGGCAGGACCTACAGAAAATCCTAAGTTAACGGCCAGGCGGACTAAGGAAACGGAGCGTGTCCGGTTTTCAGGAGTGGTGAAGGAGGCGATGGCAGCGCCGTTTGCGGGGCGGAAGAGATCTGCGCTGAAGGCATAGGTGAAGAGGACGATGATAATGAAAATCGTGTGGTAGCTACCAGCATCAGGAACAAGATGAGCCCGCTGCTGATGAGTGAGACGAGCATGATGTAAAAATAATTGGTACGGTCGGTGAGCCAGCCGCCTGCATAGCTTCCGAGAATACTACCCATACCATAGAAGCTCATGATGAAGCCGGCTTCTCCTATAGAAAAATGCAGCTCTTTGGTAAGGTACAGTGAAGTAAACAACAGCACCATGGAGCCGCTCCGGTTGATGAACATCGAGATGGACAATATCCAGATGTTGTGCTGCAGGTTGGAAAAAGCCTGACGGTACAGCGATAGAATATAGAGCATAGCAGGTGGTAAAAATAAAGATTGGCGTGAAAATTTTTTTGAATGCTTTGGATTCAAAAGACAAGAAACAGTAAATTCCTTTATTATATTTGAAAAGGGATAGGTGATTAATTTAAGCTACAATACTATATAATAAGCAAAAGCAAATCTCAAAGATTCAATCACCGTTGTATAGTTATTATGAAAAGCGAACTTTTGGAAGATATAAAGTGACGACAATACGATTGTTGTGCGTCATTCTATGGCGACACTGCAAACTTGAAACTGATTGAATACTGCGAACTTTTTTAAAACGATATTTTCAAATATTTTAAATCATTAAAACTAAACAAATCATGAGTGAATCAAAAATTCAAATCAAAGTGGGAATCGTGGAATTCTCTGGTGAGGGCAATCAAGATTGGTTAGCTACCCAGCTTGATAAAATTTTGGGAAAAGTTCCTGAATTATTAAAGATTGAATTGAACAATCCACCTAATGCTGGAGGAGGAAATTCAAATAACAATGCAGGAGGTGGAAACAATAATTCACAAGCGGGCAAGCCAACAAATCTTCCTGCATTCCTGAAAGAAAAAGCTGCAACGACCAATCAAACTAAAAAATTCTTGGCGACAGCTGCGTTTATTCAATTAGGTGGTAAAGACAGAATGATGACTTCTGATGTTTTTACTTTGTTAAACAAAACAAATCAGACCAAAATAAACAATGCTGCTGATACCTTGAACAAAAATGTTGGCAAAGGACAATGCACAAAAGATGGCAGTTCGTTTTATGTAACTCCCGAAGGATTTACAGAACTATCTATCAATATTGACTAATGAACCTAAACACTTTTCTAAATAGTATTCCAGACGGGCTTAAAAAACCATTGATTGCAGAATACAACAGCATCATTCAGCATTACATGGAGCAACGATGGACTGGTTCTGAATTGAGCGGAGGAAAGTTTTGCGAGATTGTATATACAATTCTTGACGGACATGCAAAAGGTTTATTTGCATTAACACCAACAAAGCCAGCCAATTTTGTTGATGCTTGTAAGCGACTTGAAAATAATCCACATGTCCCGAGAAGTTTTCAAATACTCATTCCAAGAATGTTATCACCTCTGTATGAAATTCGGAACAATAGAAATGTTGGACATGTAGGTGGAGATGTTGACCCAAACTCAATGGATGCTCAAGCTGTAGTAGCAATGTGCAGTTGGATTTTCGGTGAACTCATTCGTGTATTTCATAACAGCACAGTAAAAGAGGCGCAAAAGATGGTTGACTTTATTACCAACAGAAAAATTCCATTAGTTTGGGAAGTAGGAAAAATGAAACGAATCTTGAAACCTTCTATTTCACTTAAAGACCAAGTGCTTTTACTTATTAGTTCTTCATCTGGACAGACAAAAACTGATGAACTTTTTGAATGGATAGAATACGAGAACAAAGGTTATTTTTTAAAGCTCTTAAGACAACTCCATATAGGAAGATTTGTTGAGTTATCGGTAACAGAAACAGAAATTGAAATTCTACCTCCAGGCACAACTTATGTTGAACAAGTAATTGCAAAACTCAAATGACACAGCTTCGTGGAGAGAGTAGAACAAACGCATAACAAAAAGATAAATGCAAATTTTTCCCCGATGCGGTATCTGCAACTCTTGCGCTTCGTAGTAAGCGGTGTAAGAATTTCATAATAACTGTAAGAAAACTTACAATAATAAAACTTCATTCCTATGAAACTTTGGACAATTAGAGCAGGACGCTACGGAGAACAAGAACAAACTTGCATTAATGAAGGACTTGTTACAATTAGTTGGAACGACTTACCAGACTTGAAAAAGTTTAAAACTCGTGATGAACTATTTGAAGAGTTTCAAAAACATTATCCTGATCCGAGCAATGTAAAAACGGGTATCAACGTGGGACAGGTATGGCGTTTTGTAAATGAAATTGCTAATGGTGACCTTGTTGCACTTCCTTCAAAGTCACAACCGACAATTCACATCGGCAAGGTAACGGGCGATTATAAATATGAGAGGAAAGACAAAGACGGAGAAGTTATTCATTGGCGACCTGTCAAATGGCTCAAATCAATTCCACGAGTTGAGTTTGACCAAGACCTACTTTATTCTTTTGGTTCTCTCTTGACGGTTTCGCAAGTGTCCAGAACTCAAGCAGCGGAAAGAGCACTTGCAATGATTGAGGGGAAAAAGGCAACTACCAAAATTGAAAGCGTTTCAATTGAAGAAGTAGAAGAAGAATTTGATATTGAGCGTATCGCCAAAGATCAAATTTCAAAACAACTTGACCGTAAATTTAAAGGACATGGTTTTGCAAAACTTATTGAGCAAATTTTAAAGGCACAAGGCTATACAACCCAACTTTCACCACCAGGCGCAGACGGAGGACTTGATATTCTTGCATCTTCAGGAGCATTGGGTTTTGAACAGCCAAGAATCTGTGTTCAAGTGAAATCAACAACAGGACAAGTTAATGTAAATATTCTTCGGGAACTTCAAGGTGTAATGAAAAATGTAAATGCTGAACATGGACTGCTTGTTTCATGGAGTGGTTTTAATGGGAAAGTAATATCAGAAGCAAAAGAAAAGTTTTTTTTCATTCGCTTGTGGACAGCAGATGACATCATTGAAAATATATTCACCTACTATGATAAGTTCTCTGACGAAATGAAAGCAGATTTATCACTAAAAAGATTTTGGATGTTAGCTAATGAATAAATGGAACACTTCGAACGAACAGTAGAGTATGCCGACAACAAAAAGATAAAAGCAATTTTTTATTTTGGGAGCTTTATTCTTCGCATGAAAATATGTGCGTAAACAACTCAATCGAAGCGTTCACGAATTTCAATAAAAAATAAAGTGAATGAGTAACCATTTGTGCTTCGTATCAACAGTTGTGCATGAATTCCTCCAAAATAAAAAACTTCATTATCCTTGATGCATTATGTGTAAAAACAGACGAATCAACCGCAACAATATTAAAGCAAAAATTTTCCACAAAAAATGAGTTCAATCAAACTAAATGACCTTTTGCAATTAGACAATTTCAAAAATGTAAAAGTCAGATTCAATTTAATGTTTGCAAATAATTGGAATCCAATAGAGATATTCAAAAATAATGAGAGACAAACCTTGCTTGAAGGACAATATTGGAACTACAATAAAAACAAATCTTTCAAAGAAGGGCAAATTACAATTGGTTTTATTCGAATTAAAAGCAATGAAAATTCTTGGCTCTTATTTCATATAGGAAAAGTAACCAAAGACTTAAATATTCTCAATGGAGTTGGTTATGAATATGAAACACTTTCTGAATACGAAAAGTATTTTGGACGCTTAATAATAAAATTTAAAAACACTTCTCAAAATATGATTCGTAATGCAGAATCTGTAATTGAAGATTGTGAAGTAGTTCAAATATTACCCGATATTTTTAACAATGATATCTTTCCAGGTTATGACAAAGTAAATATAACCTGGAATGAACTTTTAAGAGTTTTAGAAAAGGACACTTGGAAGACAGCGTTACAAAATCAAAAAGGAGTTTACTTAATTACAGACACTTCAAATGGTAAGATGTACGTTGGTTCAGCTTATGGAGACGAAATGATTTTAAATCGTTGGAAATCTTATGTAAAAAGTGGACACGGAAACAATAAAGAACTTCAAGTATTAGATTTTAATCACATTAAAGAATATTTCCGTTATTCAATTTTAGACATTTATAAATCGACAACGGATACACAAACAATTATAGAAAGAGAGAATTGGTGGAAAGAGGTACTCTTAAGCCGAAAATTTGGATACAATTCAAATTAAAAAGAAACGAATAGAAATGGTTTCTGCACATAACATCGGCTTGGGCATATGGCGGCTGACGCGCTTCTATGAAAGATTTGTGGTTAAACCAACAATTGAGCATCTAATTAACTTTATTGCTAAAAATCCGCCACATCACCAAGCCGAAAAACTTAGCTGATGCTTGGGGACACTGCTAACATCAAACGGACGACATGAAAATTGACAATTGATTTAAACAAAATAGAATGAGAAAACTAATTGCAGCAATCAATATGACACTTGACGGGTTTTGCGACCATACAGCAGGTATTCCAGATGAAGAAATACATCAGCATTACACTGACCTGTTAAGTAACGCAGACACTATTCTATATGGGAGGATAACATATCAGCTTATGGAATACTGGAGAACTTTGGCAAAAAGTCCTTCAGGCGAAAAATCAATGGACGACTTTGCTGTTGCAATGGATAGCATTCCAAAAATTGTTTTTTCTCACACGTTGAAAAATGTAGACTGGCACAGTGCAAAATTGTCAAATCAACCTATTGAAGAAGTAGTCTCAGAACTCAAGCAACAATCAGGTAAAGACATTTTAGTCGGTAGTCGGAGTTTAATTATACAATTAATGAAACTTAATTTAATTGATGAATTCCAACTTTGTGTTCACCCTGTTATAGCAGGAAACGGTTTGCCATTATTTGAAAAGATAAACGATAGGACTACTCTTAAACTCTTAACTACTAAAACCTTTAGTAGTGGAGCAATAACTCTTTACTATGAACCAACAAACGAAAAAATATGAACATACAAGAACAAATCAAAAAATATATTGACAACCAACCTGAACTAAAACACAGCGACATGCTGGCATTGCACCGCATCATTCTGAAACTTTTGAGCATTGAATAAACAGACAGACAAAAAATCATAACTAAAATGTTAGAATTAAACTTTACTCCATTTCCAAATTTAACAACAGACCGTCTTGTTTTACGACAGCTAAATCTTGACGATGCAAATGAAATTTATTTGCTTCGTTCAGACGAAAGTGTAAACAAATATCTTGACAGAGACAAAGCAACCGTAATTGAAGATGCGACTAACTTCATAAATAAAATCAAAAACACAGTTGCGAAGAATGAATCACTTTATTGGGCAATAACTATTAAAGGCAATAACTCTTTAATTGGAACAATCTGTTTATTTAGCATGGACATTGAAAAACACAGAGCAGAAATTGGTTACGAATTAATACCGAAATTTCAGGGTAAAGGATTTATGCAAGAATCTATTTCAACTGTTATTAAGTTTGCGTTTGACAATTTGAGAATTAAAACAATAACAGCAACTCCAACTGCTGACAATTCTAAATCTGTTACCGTATTAGAACGAAACAACTTTAAGTTAGACAGAAAATTTACCTACGCATCAGAAGAAGAATTAGAAAACTTGACTTGCTATTATTTAGAACAATCAAATCAATGAATTCAAGAAACTTTTTTTTATAGGATACTGCCACGATTGTAAATTGCTTCGGACAAACTTTACTACATGACATCGGAGGACACATCTTCGGACGAACAGCAAGCCAGCAGATAACAAAAAAGATAAATGCAAATTTTCATTTATCCCTGATGCGTTTCAGCCCCTGTTGGTCTTGGCGGATGCATTATAGCAAACCAGACCAACAGCAATTGCGCGTTTTCTGTTGTTGGTCTCCCGACCGCTTATACCTTTTCAAAGACCAACCTTTAGATTTGCAAAGTGATATTTTCAATCACCTTGCAATTATTATTTTTCTTTTTGCTACTTTTTCTTTTGTTAATTAAATACAAAATTGTTGATAATTCTGTAACCTGATTGCAGCAGTGAACTATAAAGACCAATTGACTTAAAGGTCCATCCGTTG